>NZ_JAHPYJ010000012.1:0-97068 GCF_019041935.1 Erysipelatoclostridium sp. MSK.7.34 | reverse complement strand
CAACATAGGCTTATAGCCTCAGAGAAAACCACGTCTTTTAGGCGTGGTTTTTATTTGTAGATTGAAGTAGTAATAAACTTTTTAAGCGAATTAATTTTTGGTATAATAAGACTATGAAAACAGATACTGAAACACTTAGAAAACGTGGCTTTTTAACAAATACAGAAGCCGAACCCTACTTTTTATATTCAAAAGAGGAGTTATTAGAACTATTAAAAGATAAAACAGCCGTAAATCGTACTGCGGCGTTATTTATTCTTAGAAGCTTTGTTGACATTAATGAACTTGATGAAATCTTACTTAGAATGTTGGTTAAAGAAAAAGCCTTATATACTAAATTAGAAATATGCGATATTTTGACTACCGGAAATGAGTTGACAATAAAAAGAATGATTCCTTATATGGGGACAATTAGAGGTAATCAACATCGGACGATTCCTGAAAAGGTATCAAAGAAAAAAAGCTATCCTTTGCCACGGGATATTATTGCTAGAACTATGGCTAAAATGAATCCTGATTATTTTTCTACGATTTTAGAAATCATTAATTATCCTGAAGATAAAGTGGTTGCAGAAGCAATTGATGCAATTGGCTGGATGGTTTTTTATCATCAAGAATTGGCAACTGCTAAAAATTATCAAACAGTTATTCAATTATTTGAACGTTATCATGATAATGAATTGATGAAATGGAAATTGATCATTTGTTTATCGGCGTTTAATCAAAGTGAGGCTTTTTTAAAACAGCTGGATTTTCAAAATCCAGTTGTCCAAGCTGAAATAGAACGGAGTTTATCGCTGATCAATAAAAGAAAAAGTAAAGTAGTTTATTAAAAGTTAATAATTAGGGGTTATAATTATAGTATTATAGAGAAGAGGAAAAAGAATGTATAAGATTATAACAGATGGATCTTGCGATCTGTCAACCGAACGTGCACAAGAGCTTGATGTGTCAGTAGTACCTTTTTATGTATCAACAGATGGGATTAATCATCAAAAGGAAATTGTTGAATTGGGTATCCGTGATTTCTATCAATTTATGATTGATAACCCCAAAGTATTTCCTAAAACGTCAATGCCGTCGATTCAAGATTATTTAGATGTTTTTGGACCTTTGGCTAAAGATGGTATTGATATTATTTGTATTTGTATTACAACAAAATTTTCGGGATCATATAATTCAGCAATGAATGCTAAAAATATGCTTACTGATGAATTTCCTGATGTGAAAATTGAAGTTATCGATGCTACCGTTAATACGGTATTACAAGGAATGTTAGTAGAAGAAGCGGTTGCATACAAGCAGACGGGTGCAACCTTTGAGGAGACGGTTGCATATATTAACAAAATTAAAATCACTGGAAGGATCTTCTTTACTATTGGTGGTATGGATTATTTAGTTCATGGTGGAAGAGTTGGAAAATTATCAGGAATTGCGGCTGGAGCTTTGGGAATTAAACCTTTGATCTTGCTTAAAGAAGGAGAAATATTTAATAACGGATTAACACGCGGACGAAAAAAATCTAAACAAAAGATAGTTGAACAAATTATTAATTATTTTAAGGAAGATAATTTGGAATTGAGTAAATATCGTTTTTGTATAGGATTTGGTTATGATTATGATGAGGCTGTAGAGTTTAAAACAACATTCCTTGCTGCTTTGAAAGGGTTTGATCCATCATTTAGTGCTGAGGTACCAATTCGGCAAATTGGAGCAACGATCGGTGTTCATACAGGACCACATCCACTAGGTGTTGGTCTACTTGAAAAATTACAAAAGTAAAATGAAAATTCAATTATGATAAAAAGACTTGTAGACCTTATTTGTTAGGATACAAGTCTTTTTGTATGAAATTATTTTTTAAAAGTTACCGATGCTTTGAATAAATCACCATCAACACTAATTTTAAAATTACCTTTTTGCAGTTCAGTGAAACTTTTAGCAATAGCTAAACCGAGGCCACTACCACTAGTATTTCTTGAAGTATCACCTTGAACAAAACGCTCAACTAATTCATCTTCGCTAACTTTTATTTCATCTGCTGATATATTTTTAAAAGTGATTGTAACTTCATCATCACTATTGTCAATATCGATATAAACACGTGTATTTTCTAAAGCGTATTTTCCAATATTCATTAAGAGATTTTCAAAAATACGATATGTTTTTAAACTATCTAATGATAAAATAATTTTTTCATTTGGAAAAGCAGTTTTAAAAATTAGGCTTTTTTCGTTAAATTTATCTATTAATTCAAACTTAGCTTGCTGGATCAATGCAATAATATCGACATCAACAAGGTTGAGTTTTACATCACCACTATTGACTTTACTAACTTCAAAAAGATCATCAATTAAGTTCTTTAATCTAAGTGAATTACGATCTAGTGTATCGAGATATTCTTTTCTTTTTTCATAATCAAGTTGTTCGTCTTTTAACAAATCAATATAAGTAATGATGGAGGTTAATGGTGTTTTTAAGTCGTGAGAGACATTAGAGATTAATTCAGTTTTCATTTTTTGTGATTTTACTTCCTCGCTAACAGCTTTTTCAAAGCCATCTTTAATATTAGAAAATTCAGTACCTAAAGAATTAAACATACCAATATCTTGATTGATTTCAACATCAAAATCACCGTTTGATAAACGTTTAACAGCATCCAATAGAATTTCATAATCATGTTTAAGTTCATCAAATCGTTTTCTTAAAATAATAAATAAAATGGCAGAATATACTAAGGCAAAGAAAATACCAAAGGTAAAGAAACAACAGATTATTGATATAATTAAGCAGTTTGCTAAAACGATTTTAAGAATTGTTTTATTTGTATCATCATTTAAGTCAAATCTACTGGCTTTATAAATTATCTTTCTTAATACATTAAGTAACCAAATACAAACAGTATTTTTTTTAATAGAATTAATAATCCCTTCTTTAAAGAATGATTTTAAATAAAAGACAGAGAACATACATAGGAATAAAAAAGCTGCCCATGATAGTACATTCATCGCTCCAAGGATCAGTTCACTTGATTCACCAAAACCAATCCCTGACAATTTAGTAATGTAATAGCCGTTTATGGTATCGAGAATTAAACCATAAATTACAACGATTATTCCTGCAAATGCCAATGTAATCCCAATTACTAATGGTTCTAATTTGATTTTAGCGGGATATTTAAAGATGTTGATTTCTTTAATTGTTTCATATGGAGCTAATAAGATAAATAAGCCAACAGCAGCTACAGCAATTGCAGCAAATGGCACAATATTTTCAACATTTATAGTTCGATTGTTTTTTTCGCTATACCAGGCAATCGTATCAATTGAATTGCTTACGATTTTATGGGGAACGGCAAAGTAGATAGTTGTATTTACTGGATTATGCAATGTACTATCTTCATCATACTCTTGGAGATATTGAAAATATGTTTGTTTATAATTATTCCAAACTAGTTCATAGTTTTGATTACCAGCTACTAAACAGCCTAAAGTATCATAGCTAAATTGACCATTTTCATCAAAGTGAATCATTAAATACCATTGATATTTTTCTTTCAATTCTTTATTGTTACGAATGTTTTTTATATCGTCATTAGTATTACCTAAGCTATTATTATTGCCTTCTGCATAGTATTTAATATTTTTCTTTTCAGACATCATTTCACGACAATATAAAATATTATTCCGATAAAATTCATCACTAGCTTCTTCGTTGGCAGTAAGATATTTTGGAATACCTTCTTTTTTGCTGACATTGTCAAGCTGGAAGCTCAGAGCATAGATATTGTCAAAAATATCATAAAGAATTTGATTACTTGAAAAGTTAATACTTTTCCCGTTACTGGTTTCTACAACCTCATAGCAGCTATATATACCAACACTGCTAAGGAGAATAATTACAATTGTTAAAATTGAAAAAATTATTTTTTTTCTGTTCATTTTATCACCTACTGTTTTTCAATTTTATAACCGACACCCCAGACAACTTTTAAATATTGGGGATTACTAGGGTTAATTTCGATTTTTTCTCGCAAATTTCGCACATGAACCATGACTGTTTCTGTGTTGATTGCAGCTTCATGCCAAACATTTTCATAAATTTGTTCGCTTGAAAAAACTCTCCCGGGCTTTTCCATTAGTAATTCGAGAATTTTTAATTCAATTGGAGTGACTTTAACAGCTTTACCGTCAACACTAACTTCTTTGGTATCAAGATCAAGTTCTAGACCACCCACAACATATTTATTTGCTGCTTGATCTTCTTGAATCTTACCGATCATATTTAAATATTTATGATAGCGTCGTAATTGTGAAGAAACACGCGCTAGGAGTTCCATTGGAACAAATGGTTTGGTGACATAATCATCACCACCAATATTTAATCCTGTAATTTTATCAATATCTTCAGATTTAGCGGATAAGAAAATAATTGGGAAATCATAATTTTCCCTTATTTTCATTGTCATTTCAATTCCATCCATTACTGGCATCATAATATCTACGATAGCAAGATGGATATCATATCTTTCCACCATCTCTAAACCAGCTTTCCCGTTATTAGCAATATATACATTATAACCTTGTGATTTTAAGTATATTTCAATGGCTTTGGCAATTTCAATTTCGTCTTCTACCACTAATATATTATCTTGATTCATCCTCATACCCTCTTTCATAATATTAATTATAAAGCCAATCATTAAAGAATAGTAGAAATGATTTCAAAAGATTTTCTAAAGATTTTTTTTCTTGATGTAACGCTTATAGCTAAGAAGGCCAAAAATGGAAATAATTCCAGTAATTACAAAAATAAATATTGTAAAACGATAATTTTGATTTGAGATAGCGTTGCCCCCTATTGTACTTGTAATTACAGATGGGATTCTAGCGATACTAGTAATGAATATAAAACTTGAAAGTTTTAAACGCGTAAAAGGTGCAAGGTATGTTAAAATGTCTTTAGGAGTGCCGGGAATAAAGAAGATGACAAAGAGGATAATTTCAAGATTTTTTTCTTTTTTTAAAAATGAAATTTCATTAAATTTGTTAGTATCATAAAAATGATTAACTAACTTGATGCCATATCTATTAACAATAGCATAGATAACGATAGTACCAATAATAGCACCAAGTAAACAAATTGCCATCCCTTCAATAGTTCCATAACTAAATCCGGCAGCAATCTCGATTATTTCACCTGGTAAAAAAACAAAAATAACTTGGATTGCCATAGCAGCAACAAGAATTAATTTTCCCCAACTACCAAATTCAGTTAACTTTTCTTTCAATTCAATAGGATCATTTAAAAAGTTTTCAAAAAAATGATAAAGAACTAGACACAGAATTGTAATAATTATGAAACCGGTTATTAAAAGCGAAAGGTTTTTTTTATGCTCATTTAGTTTATCCATCTTTTTCACCTCGTTATTAGTATAGACAACGAATCTAAAACATAACTAGCAAAAGTTGAAAAGTGATTCTAAAGAAAACTTAAAGATAATATCTCTATCTTGATTTTCTTTACCGATAAAATAAGTAACAGTTATTATGCTATAATACAAGTGTTTAAATATTTGAACAGGGAGGATGAATCGATGAAAAATACAATTCAAGATAGCGAATCTTTGAGAAAACAATTTTTAGCGAGTCAAAAAGTTTTTAATGCACTTGGTGATGAGACAAGAATGTATTTATTATTGATTATGCTTGAAGGTCCATGTGATGGTAGTCGGGTAATTGATTTGGCTCCCAAAGTAAATCTTTCTAGACCGGCGGTATCTCATCATTTACAAATATTAAAGCAGGCAGGAATTGTTAAGACGCGAAAAGTTAAGACTTGTATTTATTATTATTTAGAACCGCAGCATTGTGAAATTGATAAACTGATTAATTTATTTCAGCATATTAAAGAGATTATGAATAATGTATCAAGGTGTGAAATGGAGGAAGAGTAATGGAACTTTTAGAAGCAGTTCAAAAACGGCATTCAGTCAGAATGTATCAAGATAGAGAAATTCCAGATTCTATAAAAAAAGAATTATTGGATTTTATTAATCAATGTAATCAGACAAGTGGTTTAAATATTCAATTGATTTTGGATGAACCAAAAGCCTTTGATAACTTTATGGCTCATTATGGTAAATTCAGTGGGGTCAAAAATTATTTGGCATTAATTGGAAAAAAGAGTGTGAAACTTGAGGAAATGTGCGGTTATTATGGTGAGAAAATCGTTTTAAAAGCTCAGCAGCTTGGATTGAACAGTTGTTGGGTGGCTTTGACATACAAGAAAGTTAAAAGTGCCTTTGTGATTGACGATGATGAGCGTTTATGTTGCTTGATTACACTTGGTTATGGTATTGATAATGGAGCTACACATAAAATTAAGACGATTGAGCAAGTTAGTGAAGTTACTGGAGATATGCCTAGTTGGTTTGAAACAGGTGTTAAAACTGCTTTATTAGCGCCAACAGCGATGAATCAACAAAAGTTTAAGTTTATCCTTAATGATAATACTGTCAAAGTAAAGCCGGGTCTGGGTTTTTATACAAAGCTAGATTTAGGAATTGTTAAATATCATTTTGAAATTGGAGCTGGAACGAACAACTTTATATGGCAATAAAGCTGGAAAAATCCAGTTTTTTTATCAATTATAACTTTCTTAAATCAAATTACTTGAAAAAGTAAAGTTACTATGTTAAAGTGTAAATGTAAGGAACGGAGGAACTGAAAATGAAACAGTATGATGCAATAATAATTGGTTTTGGAAAAGGTGGTAAAACAATTGCTGGTAAGATGGCAAAATTAGGAAAAAGGGTTGCAATAATTGAAAAATCCGCTCAAATGTATGGTGGGACATGTATCAATGAAGGGTGTATTCCTTCAAAATCATTAATCACTCAAGCAGAAAAATATAATTATCATGATGCGATAATTAATAAAGAGGATTTAATTACTAAATTACGTAATAAGAATTATGCAAAATTAGCTGATTTACAAAATGTTGATGTAATTACAGCAACTGCCAAATTTGTGGATGACCACCATGTAGCTATCTGTACCGAAAATGAAGAAGAAATAATTTTTGGTGACCTGATCTTTGTTAATACTGGAGCTACTCCAGTTATGCCTCCAATTAAGGGGCTAGCAACTGCTAACAAAGTATACACAAGTGCTAGTTTGATGAAATTAGAAGAACTGCCAAAAACCTTAGCAATCATTGGCGGTGGATATATTGGTTTAGAATTTGCTAGTATGTATGCACGTTATGGTAGCGAGGTAACAGTATATGAAAGTAATGATCGTTTGATTGCTCGTGAGGATCGGGATATTGCTGAAGAAATTCAAAGAATTTTAGAAAAACAAGGTGTTAAGTTTGTTTTTAATGCTAATATTCAAGCTCTTGCTAATGAAGGCGAAGAAGTTCTAGTTACTTATAATGACCAAGTTTCACAACGCTTCGCCGGGATATTGATGGCTACTGGTCGTAAGGCAAATACAGCTGATTTAAATCTTGATGCTGCAGGTATTGAGGTTAACCAACGAGGTGAAATTGTAGTCAATAAGTATCTGCAAACAACAAAGAAAAATATTTTTGCTCTTGGTGATGTAAAAGGTGGTCTTCAGTTTACTTATATTTCTTTAGATGATTCAAGAATTGTTATGGATTATCTATTTGGTGATAAAAAGCGTTCTACTTTAAATCGTGGTAATATTGCTTATTCGGTATTTATTTCACCAACTTTTTCAAGAATTGGTTTAAGTGAAGTAGAAGCTAAAGCTGCCGGTTATGAAGTGATTGTGACTAAGTTATTAACAGCTGCAGTACCTAAAGCTAATGTTCTAAAAAAACCAGAAGGATTGTTGAAAGCGATCATTGATAAAAAAACTGAGCGAATCTTAGGTTGTGTATTGTTATGTGAACATTCAGAAGAATTAATTAATTTAGTAACATTAGTGATGAATAATGATTTATCTTACAAGGTCCTAAAGAACCAAATCTTTACACATCCAACAATGGCTGAAGCGTTAAATGATTTGTTTGATTTATAAAATAGAAAAAAGGAGAAAATAAAAATGAGTAATGTATTATATCCAAATAAACAAGAATTTGATGAATTAATCAAAAATGAAAAAGTATTAGTAGATTTTTTTGCAACATGGTGTGGACCATGTAAGATGATTGGTCCTAATATTGAAAAACTAGCGGAAGAAAATGCTGATGCTACAGTGATAAAGATTGATGTTGATAAACATCCAGAAATTGCTGCGGTATATGGGGTTCAAACAATCCCGACACTAATAGCCTTTAAAAAAGGACAGATTGTAAATCAAAAAATTGGATTTATTCCCTATCCTGAAATCTTAGCAATGATTACAAGTTAAAATGGCAACACATATAAGTCTTGCATTAGTTTTTGTTGAAGGGTTAGTATCGTTTCTTTCTCCCTGTGTTTTACCAATAATTCCTATTTATATGGGCTATTTAGCTGGTAATAGTAACGAAAAAAGAAACTCAAATAAAAAAGTATTATTATTTACAATCAGCTTTATCTTTGGGATACTTTTAGCAATTTTTCTGATGAATGCGTCAATAAATTTATTACAAAGTTTTTTAAAAGAACACATGACTTTATTTGTTCGAATCGGCGGTATTCTTATCGTTTTATTAGGAATTTATCAGTTAGGATTTATCAAAATAAATTTTTTACAACGAACTTTCCGTTTTTCTTTGAAAACAGATAATAAAATGAATGTGATGGTGGCGTTTATCATGGGATTTACATTTAGTTTTGCTTGGACTCCTTGTATTGGGCCAGCGCTGTCATCAATCTTACTTTTAGCAGCTAGTTCAGGTGATTTTTGGTATAGTAATTTTCTAATGATTATTTATGCTTTTGGTTTTACTTTACCATTTCTAGTTTTAGAATTGTTTACAAATAAAGCTTTAAACTGGTTAAATAGCCATCGTGATATAGTTAAATATACAACTAAAATAGGCGCTGTTATTTTGATTATCTTTGGTTTGATGATGTTTAGTGGCAAACTTAATACAATTAGCAATTATATGTCACCTTCACAAGGGCAAGTATCCACTAACCAAGCTGAAAATAGTGATGATTCGGTTAATTATGGCAATGCTTTATTGAATCAAGATGATAAACCGATTAGCTTAGCTGATTATCATGGAAAGGTAGTATTTTTGAATTTTTGGGCAACTTGGTGCCCTCCCTGCCAAAGAGAAATGCCGGAAATTCAAAAACTTTCAGAAAAATATCAAAATAGTGAAGACATAGCTATTCTAACAGTTGTAATGCCAGGAGGTCAGGAAATGGATGCTGCTGGAATTAAAAAGTTTTTAAAAGAAAAAGGCTTTACTATGCCAGTTATATTTGATGATGGTCGTTTAAGCAGTAGCTTTCAGATTACAAGCTTACCAACAACATATATGTTTGATCGTGATGGGAATGTATACGGCTCTGTAGTTGGACAATTATCGAGTGATATGATGGAAAATATTATTGACCGAACGTTAAAAGGCAAGTAAGATATGATTGAACTGAGGTGAATAAAATGAAAAAGCAATATGATCTTTGTTGTAATATCGCTCAAACATTAAATATAATTGGTGATAAATGGACATTATTGATTCTTCATGCGGTAAAAGAAAAAAAACATACTTATAAAGAGATTCATGAGTCATTACCAGGTATCCCTACAAATTTATTATCAAATCGACTTAAGGAGCTCTGTCAAGATGATTTATTACAATGTGAACTATATTCAAAACATCCTCCCCGTTATCGATATAGTTTAACAGTTAAAAGTATTGATCTTGATGATATTTATAATGCTTTGATTATCTGGGGTGATCGTCATTTAGATAAAAGTTATAAATGTATTAGCCATGATGGATGTCAAGGTGAAATCGAGATTGTTTATCGTTGTAAAGAATGTGGTGAAATTATTAATAAGGAAGATTTAAAAATTGCTCCCAAAGAATAATATGGTTATAGTCAAATGAGTTTATTTAACTTATTTAGGCTATGGCCTTTTTATTTTAATGCTTTTCTTTATAGAATTAGCTATAATAGAAGAAAGAGTGGTGAAGATAATGAGAAGTTCAATAATGAAGAAATCAATTATTGTTGCAATAATACTATTAATTCTCTTTGGAACTTTAGCAACTTTGTATATTAATAACTTGTCAGATAATCTGTATAGTGAAACTGACGAGTATTTGAATGATTTAACCAATCAGACAGCTAAAGCAATAAAAAACCGGATCAATGAAAATTTGACCCAATTAACGACGATAAGTTTAATTATTCAACAAGATGGAATTCTTCAAGAGCCATTACTTGATTATCTAAACCAGTTGGCACAAAGGGATGGGGTAAAGCGTTTTGGTATAGCAGATTTACAAGGAAATGTAGTAACCTCTGATCATCAGACTTTTAATATTTCTGATCGAGATTATTTTAAAGATTCATTAAATGGTAAAACTGTAACCTCGAAAAGTATTACTGATTATACGGATGGTGAGGCAATCAATGTTTATTCTGTACCAATATATAAACATAATGAAGTTAGTGGGGTTTTGTTTGCTACTTTTTATACAGATAAGTTATCAAGTATTTTGTCGTCTGCAACTTATAATAATGTTGGTTATGCATTTATTTTTAATGAAAATGGTGATGTTGTTTTAAGTAATAAGAAGACAGATGATTTTAATAATATTGAATCGTTGAATGGCATTGATCTTAATGATATCGATATAAATGGGAAGGGCATAATAAACTTTCGTGATGAAAATAATACTCTTAATTATTTGATTTATGCTAATATTGAAGGTAATGATTGGCTAGTTGCTTCTGTTTTTCCCAAAGAAGCTGTAACTGGGAAGTTTCAAAATTTTATTCAAACAGCTTATCTTACCTGGCTTATAATTGGGGTTGGCAGTGCAGTCGTAGTTGCTTATTTTTATTTTATTCAAGGGAAAAATAAGCTGCAAATTACTAAATTAGCTTATGAAGATGAGATTACTGGTCATTATAATTACTATCGGTTTATTGAATATTGTCAAAATATCAATCATTTATCTAAATATGTTTTAGTAAATTGTGATGTTAAAGGATTTAAATGGTTTAATGAAATATATGGAGAAGAGATTGCTAATAGATTATTAAAACAAATTATTATTTGCATAGATACTCAATGTCAAAATGAAGAATTTTGCTGTCGCCAATCTGCCGATCATTTTGTAATTTTATTGGATAGTGATGACTTTGAACAAATCAAGAATCGTTTATTTGTGTTAGCCAATTATATTAGAGGTGAATTTGCGAAAGAATATAATACCTCACCATATTATTTCCATTTTGGTGTTTATAAAATTCTTGAGGATGATGTTGACATTAATTTGGCTTTCAAGAAGACTCAATATACTAGTAATGATTTAAAACGTTTATCAAAAGATGATGTGAGCTTTTATCAAGAAGAAGTTTTTCAAAAAGAGCTTTATGCATTGCAAATTGAAAAAGAGTTTCAAGATTCGTTAAAAGCTAATCATTTTAAAGCTTACATTCAACCGAAAGTAAATCTTCAAACAGGGAAGGTTTGCTCAGGCGAAATTTTAACACGTTGGCATCATCCTGAGTACAATATTATTTCACCTGGTGATTTTATCCCGGTTTATGAAAAAAACGGAATGTTGGAAGCTCTTGATTTCCATATTTTTAAAAAAGCTTTGGAACAGATCGATTATTGGAACAAGTATTATGGTATTAAGATAAGTATCTCTGTCAATGTTTCAAGAACTTATATTTTTAATGAGGGATATGTGGATAAATTGATTCATCTGGTTAAAGCGTGTAATGTTAATCCCGAACAAGTAGAGATTGAAATCACAGAAACAACAGCACTTAATCATAAAGAAGAGTTAATTAAGATTTTAAATCAATTAAAAAGTTATCATTTTAAAGTAGCATTAGATGATTTTGGAAGCGGATATTCATCCTTGAATATCTTAAAAGATCTTCCTATTGATGTAGTGAAGATTGATCAGGAGTTTTTTAGAACAAATGACTATACACATACTCGCAGTCATATTATTATTGAAGAGATAATCCAATTATGTCATAAGTTAAACCTTGAAGTTGTAGCCGAGGGAGTGGAAACGATTGAACAAAAAGAGTTTCTTGAAGCTCATGATTGTGATTATATTCAAGGGTATTATTATTATCGGCCGATGCTGCTAAAAGAATTTGAAGCATTATTTGTATTGGAAAATATAAATAAATAAAAAGGAACTTTATTCAAGCTATGGTACGCTCCTCCTTAAGTAGATTTTGGTTATTTACCTTATCTACTTAACAAGGGGCATATCACCATCGAATAAAATTCCTTTTTTATTAAATTAAGCCCATTTCAATCATTTTAAGTCCAATATCAACAGAGTTGTAAGCAGCACCTTTCATTAATTGATCGGCAACTACCCATAAACTTAATCCGTTAGGGTTATCTAAATCTTTACGAACACGTCCAACGTGTACTAACTCATCTCCAACAAATAAATTAGCCATTGGATAGATTTGATTTTCAATATCATCATATAATTCAACCCCAGTAGAATTATTTAGTAGCTCGAATACTTTATCAATATCGATTGGTTTTTTAGTTTCAATATATACTGATTCAGAATGTCCCCGAAGTACAGGAACACGAACACAAGTAGCATTGACCTTGATATCTTTATTGAAGATTTTTTTAGTTTCATTAACCATTTTCATTTCTTCTTTAGAAAAATGATTGTCTAAATCAAATTTATCAACTTGTGGAATGCAATTGAAAGCAATTGGAAAATGTTTTTTATCCCCAGCGCAAGGTAATGTTTTGGCAACAGGTTCTTTACCATCTAAGATTTCTTGAGACTGGCGGTATAATTCTTCCATTCCTGCAACACCTGCTCCTGAAACCGCTTGAT
This sequence comes from Erysipelatoclostridium sp. MSK.7.34, assembly GCF_019041935.1. NCBI lineage: Bacteria > Bacillati > Bacillota > Erysipelotrichia > Erysipelotrichales > Coprobacillaceae > Thomasclavelia > Erysipelatoclostridium sp. MSK.7.34. Next base: position 84,084 of record NZ_JAHPYJ010000012.1, on the reverse strand, counting down.
AAGTAGAAACGATGATTCTTTCGATATCAAAATATTCATTTAAACGATTTAAAGCACTAACCATTTGGATAGTAGTGCAGTTTGGATTAGCAATAATTCCTTTATGCTTTCTTAAAGCTTCTCCGTTTACTTCAGGTACTACTAATGGCACCTCAGGATCCATTCTGAAATGACTAGTATTATCAATATTGACACACCCAGCTTTAACAGCGAATGGCATATATTTTTCAGAAATACTTCCCCCGGCAGACCAAAACGCTACATCGATACCTTCAAAGCTATTTTCTGTTAATTCTTCAACAGTAAATTCATGACCTTCAAATTCAACAACTTTTCCTGCACTACGAGCTGATGCTAATAATTTAATACTTTCAAAAGGAAATTTAAATTGGAAGATACATCTTAACATTTCTCTTCCGACGGCTCCAGTAGCCCCCACGACTGCAACTTTATATTTTTTCATTTTTTATTTACCAACCTTTCCTAAAAACGCTTCATGTAATAAAATTTGTGCTTTTTTAACATCGTCACGATCGATGTAACAAGAAATATTTATTTCTGAGCAAGATGTCATTTCAACATTAATACCATTGCTGCTTAATGTATTATATGCTTTTTGGAACATTCCACGATTATTTTTAATTCCAACCCCAATAACCGATACTTTACCAATGTTACCACGGACAATGATACGATCAGCATTTAACTGTGGTTTTAAATCATTGATAATATCAACGACAGTAGGAACATCAACATCACTAATAACTAGTGAAATATCCATTCTTCCGCCTCCAACTAATGCTTGATTAAATACATTTACATTAACGCCAGCATCAGCAATTTTTTCAAATAAGCTTCCCGCACTATTGTTGGTGGCATCTACTTTAACTAAAGTGATCCGCGCTTCATTTTGTGAACCGGTGATTCCGGAAATAATTAATTGATTTAAATTTTCTTTCATAATGCGCTCATCTCCTATAACATATGTCCCTTTAGTGTCTTCAAATGAAGAACGGGCGTGAATTGCAATATTGTGACTAGCTGCTAATTGAACACAACGGTGATTTAAAACTTTAGCACCATTTTTAGCTAGTTCCAGCATTTCTGCATAACTGATACAATCCAATTTAAGAGCATCAGGAACTAATCTTGGATCAGCAGTGTAGATTCCATTTACATCACTGTATATCTCTACTTCACTAGCATCAATTGCTACCCCAATTGCAACTGCTGATAAATCGCTCCCCCCGCGACCTAAAGTGGTAATTTTACCATGGATAGAATGCCCTTGAAAACCAGGGCAAAATACGACATCAGCGTATTTTAATTTTTCAATAATATCTTTACCTTCAACCTTATTGATCGTTGCGTTATTAAAAGTTGAATCTGTAACAATTCCTAATTCTGAATTAGTGATTGTTGCCGCTCGATAACCGAGAGAAGCAACTTCTCCTTTACAAACTAAAGTTGAAATTGTTTCACCAATACTAGTTAGACGATCAATCTCCTCATCTGTTAACTGCTGGGTATTAACAATTGATAATAGTGTATCAGTAGCATATGGATCATCATAACGACCCATCGCCGAAACAACCGCAACAACTTTATTACCATTATTGATTTCTCTAATAATATTGTTGTACATGGTTGAACGTGATTCACGCGAACGAGTGGAAGTACCACCAAATTTTTGGACAATTATGTTCATTTTATCCCCTCACTTTGAAAATTGTGTATTTTGTATCACCAAGATCTGTAGTTAGATCTGCTAACTCAATTTCATGAGTAATGTAGATGTGATCGTGTTTTTCAGTGAAGTACATTTCATAATCAACATCTAATGGCTTATTTGCTCTAAGATAATACTTAGATTTAGTAATCGGGTAGATGTTTGAGCAGTCTTCATAATCATGATCCCATCTTTCTACTTGGGTAGTTTTAATTATATCACTTACAACTGCAGAAGCGGTAACATAACGACCTGCACCTTTACCGTAGTAAATAACATTTTCAACATAGTCATTATCGATCTCTACTACATTATATGCATCCATGACGTTTGCTACTAGTTCTTTTTTACTAACTAGAGTAGCTGCGACATCAATTCCAATTCCGTTATTAACTTCTTTTGCCTGAGCAATCATCTTAAAACGATATCCCAGTTTTTTAGCATAATCCATATCAACTTTAGTTACATTACGGATTCCACTAGCACTAATTTTATCAAAATCAATATATTTTTTAAATCCATTTTGAGCTAAAATACAAATTTTATGGGCAGCATCGATTCCATCTAAATCCAATGCTGGATTTGCTTCAACATAACCTAGGCCATCGGCAATGGTCAAAGCTTCATCAAAATCTAAATTTTCATTTTCCATTAAAGTTAAAATAAAGTTTGTTGTTCCATTTAATATACCAATGATTTCTTTTGTGTTGTTAGCGACTAAACTTTCTTTTTGGCTGACTAAAACAGGGATTCCGCCACCAACACTAGCTTCGTAGAAAATATGGACATTTTTTTCTTTTGCTGCCATAAAGATTTCTTTACCATCATGGGCTAATAATGCTTTATTGGCAGTAACAACATGTTTACCATTTCTTATAGCTTCTAAAATAATTGTTTTAGCGACAGTTACTCCACCAATCAATTCAACTACAACATCAATTTCATGATCATTTATAACATCATTAAAGTCTTTTGTGTAAATTACCCCCTCTGGTAGATCAACCTCTTCAAGACCACAACCATATTTAATCATTACTTCATCATTAATGACTTTTTCGAGACGTTTTCTTTCATTAGTTAGGATTTCGATAACTCCATAACCAACAGTACCTAGTCCGATAACACCGATTTTCATCTAATTCCCCCTTATATAATAAAAATAGACCTTTAAAATAAGGTCCCAATATAATTAAATAAATAGCAGAACCAATATATTATTGAGCATGCACAATAATGGAACTAATCGTTGCCATAATTATTGCAAACATGTTCATTGATAACATATCTCGGTCCTCCAATTTCCTAATTTATGACATATTACCACGATTGTATACAATAGTCAATGGTAATCAATAATAATTGAAATAATCAAAGTTATTTTACTTTGATATGTTATAATAAGTATGTATTGACTTATATAAATAAATTGTATACAATAGTTTAAATCACACAGGGGGATGAACAATGGAAAAGAAATATATAAGTACACGAAACCAACAAAAAGAGATTAATTTTTATCAGGCTATCGTCCAAGGAATTGGGGAAGACGGTGGGTTATTAGTGCCGGATTTTGATTTTACAAAGATGGATTTAGATGTTTTATCTAAATTGAATTATGTTGATTTAGCAACTGAAGTATTAAGTACATTTGTACCTGAAGAAGGAAAAGAATTGATTCATGATGCGTGTTTAAATGCGTATGGAAAAGGATTATTTCCAGAAATCGTTGTACCAGTAAAAAAGGCTGGTGATGTTTATGTTGCTGAACTATTCCATGGACAAACGGCAGCATTCAAGGATATGGCATTATCGTTACTACCTTATTTAATGACGTTATCTTTAAAACAATTAAAAGAGGAACGTGAAGTAATGATCTTAGCAGCTACTAGTGGCGATACTGGTAAAGCGGCATTAGAAGGTTTTAAAGATGTTGAGGGAACTTGTATCAAAGTATTCTATCCTTTGGATGGGGTATCTGCGATTCAACAACAACAGATGGTCAGTCAAACAGGAAAGAATGTTAAGGTAGTAGGAATTCACGGTAATTTTGATGATGCTCAAAGTGCGGTAAAAAAAGCTTTTGCATCTGAAGAATTGAAAGTTGCAAGTGATCAACATAATGTTTTCTTATCATCTGCAAATTCAATCAATGTCGGACGTTTGATTCCTCAAATCGTTTACTATTTCCATAGTTATTTTGAATTAGTAAGAAATAACGAAATCAAATTAGGAGATAAGATTAATTTCTGTGTTCCTAGTGGTAATTTTGGTAACTGTTTAGCAGGATATTTTGCTAAAAAAATGGGTTTACCAATTGATAAATTTGTTTGTGCTTCAAATAAAAATAATATTTTAACAGATTTCTTTACTACTGGTAAATATGATGCAAATCGTGAGTTTTATAAAACAAATGCTCCAGCTATGGATATTTTAGTATCTAGTAACTTAGAAAGATTGGTTTGGTTTATGTCTGATGGTGATGGAGAAAAAGTTCGTCAATATATGGATAAATTAAATAGCGAAGGTGTTTATGAAGTAGATGATGCAACTTTTGCTAAAATTAAAGATCAATTTAAAGCAGGATGTTTAAGTGAAGATGAAATCTTAACTACAATTAAAACATGTTTCAATGAAACTGGATATTTATTAGATACGCATACTGCCATTGGTTATGGTGTTCTAAAACAATATCAGCAGGAGACTGGAGACCATACTAAAACAGTATTATTATCAACTGCATCTCCTTATAAGTTCCCTGAATCAGTTTATCAAGCTATTTATGGGGAAGAACTTGATGTTTATACAGCAATTGATAAATTAAGTGAAAAGACTGGTGTTCCTGTGCCTCAAGCATTAGCAGGAATTAAAGAGCGTGAAGTGTTACATAAAGAAGCGATTGATAAAACTGAGATTATTAGTTTTATCAAATCAGAAATAGAAGCAATGTAGGAGGTTAGCATGAAAGTAAAAGTAAAAGTACCAGCGACAAGTGCTAACTTAGGACCCGGATTTGACGTTGCAGGGTTGGCACTGACTTTATATAATACCTTTACCTTTGAACTGGCTGATCAAGGTTTAAATATTACTGGTTGTCCAGAACAGTTTTGTAATGAAGAAAATATGACCTACCAGGCTTTTAAACAAGCTGCTGAAATTTGTGGCTTAGAATATCAAGGCGTAAATATTGAATGTAGTGGGGATGTTCCTTATACCCGTGGATTGGGTAGTAGTTCTACTTGTATTGTAGCAGGAATCGTTGGGGCTTTTGCTTTTAAAGATAAAGTTGAAGATCGACAAGAAATTCTAGAATTAGCAACTGCAATTGAAGGTCATCCTGATAATGTGGCACCGGCAATTTTTGGAGGCTTGACAGTATCAGTAATGGAAGAAGATAATGTATTAACATTAAATATCCCTGTTAAACATGACTATCGGTTTGTTACATTGATTCCGCCATTTACATTATCAACTGAACAATCAAGATCAGTTTTACCACAGGTTTTGCCAAGAGCTGACGCGATTAAAAACGTATCTCATTTAGCGTTGATGGTTGCTTCATTGATTAATGGATATGATGAGGGGCTAAAATTAGGCTTTAAAGACCGTTTGCATCAACCATATCGTGGTGATTTAATTAAAGGCTTTAATGAAATCATGGGAGTTTTAGAACAAGATGAAAAAGTACTTGGGGCTTATTTGTCGGGGGCTGGTCCAACAATAATGGCTGTTATTCGTGGTGAGGATAAGATGGGTGTAGTTCGGATTAAAGAAGAGCTAGGTGCATTAATTAAAGATTGGCAAGTTGTGAAATTGGAATTAGATAATCGTGGTTACACGGCTGATTATGAATAATAAAAAACGTTTGGAACATCAAACGTTTTTTATTTAGTAAAACTTTTTATATTATCAGTTCTTTCAATTAGATAATCAACGGAGGTATCATAGAGAGTTGCAAGTTTTCCAAGCGTATCAGGCGTCATTTCGTGTTGACCTAGTTCATAGCGGGAGTATGTTTTTTGATCGACATGTAAATATTTGGCTACTTTTTCTTGAGTGTAGCCATATTTAGTTCGAAGCTCTTTTAATCGTTTGTATTGCATCATATCACCGCCTTTTTCAATTATAGATTAGTCTAATTAGGACTAGAAGTTTTTAGACCAAAACGGTCTAAAATAATAAAACGCTAGTTAACTAGCGCCGTTTTTTCTTAGTGTAATCAGTTTTATCATCAGTACGTTCGATCAAGTAATCAACAGTGGTTTCATGAAATGTTGCGAGTTTGGATAAAATCTCAGGATCGATGGTTCTTTCTCCTCGTTCGTAACGAGAATAAGATTTTTGAGAGACATTTAAATATTCTGCTAATTGTTTTTGAGTAAGGTCTTTATCTTCTCTTAAATCGCGAATTCTTTTGTAATACATAAAACCACCACCTAAATTTATTATAGAGTGGACCTTATTGGTCTATGCATAAATGTCCTAAATTGGACTAAGAAAAAATTATTTGCTTATTCTTTATAAAAGAGATAGATTAGTTTATAATAAGCACGAGGTGGAATATGGAACAGTTTGCAAGAATTACAAGGATGGTAGGATCTTCATGGATCGAGTGTCTTCAAAATAAAAAAGTTGCAGTTTTTGGTTTAGGGGGAGTTGGGAGCTATGTAGTTGAGGCTCTTGTTAGAAACGGGATCGGCGAATTAGTTTTGGTTGATCATGATATTATTGATATAACTAATTTGAATCGTCAGTTATATGCGTTGCATTCAACGATTGGGATGAATAAAGTAGATGTTGCTAGAGCACGATGTTTAGATATTAATCCTAATCTAAAGATCACTACCTACCAACAGTTTTATTTACCAGATCAAGGAATGGAAACTATTTTTGAAGATTGTGATTTTGTGGTTGATGCAATTGATACTGTTAAGGCTAAATTGGCACTAATTGAAAATTGTCAGCACCTTGGAGTTAGAGTCATTTCATCAATGGGAACAGGTAATAAATTAGATCCAAGCCGTTTTGAAATCACAGATATTTATAAAACTAGTGTGTGTCCATTAGCACGAGTAATGCGTCGTGAACTAAAGAATCGGGGCATAAAAAAATGTCCTATTTTATATTCGACAGAATCTCCGCAAGAAGTTGACGGCAGTACACCAGGTAGTGTGAGTTTTGTTCCTAGTGTAGCTGGTCTGATGATTGCGGGGTATGTAATAAAAGAATTAGTGAAGGAGGAAGAATAATGGAAGGAATTACAGAAATTAATAAGGATGATTACATTGATAATTGTTTAAAAATTGTCAAAGAGATGATTACTGAAGAAGATTTTAGTGATGAAATCTGGCTTGCTTTAACTGGTGAAATTATGGATACATGTTTATTTATTGGTGGTGATTTTGAAGAAGCAAATATTCGTAATATTACAAACCAATACATTAATAATGGTGGAATTAAACGCTTTAAAAAAGCGCACGAGGTGTTGTAATGCAACATTATTGTGAAATTCCTACTCCAAAAGGAACGATGAGAGGATTTTTTCATAAGCCGGATTTAGATAGACATCCAGTATGTATAATTTTTCACGGCTTTACCGGTCAAAAGACGGGGACGAAGTTTTGTTATGTTCAATTAGCAAGGATGCTGGAAGCAAAAGGAATAGCTACATTTAGATTTGATTTTTTAGGTAGTGGGGAAAGTGATCTTAATTTTAAAGATATGACTTTTAAAGATGAGTTGGCTTGTGCACGTGTTATTCTAGAGGAAGCATTAAAAATGGAAAACTGTACTGAAATTTATGTTTTAGGACATTCTATGGGCGGTGCAGTTGCTAGTGAATTAGCGAAGTTATATCCACAAGTAATTAGCAAATTAGTATTATGGGCTCCTGCTTTTAATTTACCAGCAGCTTTAGATTATCTTACTGGTAAGGTTGAGCCAAGTTCTAATGGATTATATGATCATGGCGGTTATGAAATCTCTCAGACATTTGTAGATGATATTTTGGCTAGAGATTTTTATGCTGATCTAGATACATATAAAAATGAATTATTAGTAATTCATGGTACAAATGATACAACTGTACCATTTGATATTAGTAAAATATATGTTCCCAAGTTTAATCAACAATTAAAATTTGTACCAATTGAAGGGGCAAACCATAATTATGATACTGTTGAACATATTAAAGAAGTTTTAAAATTATCGTTGGATTTTTTAACAAAGTAAGTAGAGTTATGCTCTACTTTTTTTGTTAGTTAATTTACTAAAATGAAAGTAAATTAACTATGATTATTTACTAAAATAATATTGACTTTTAGTGATGAAAGAATATATAATGATATTGCGATAGGATTGTTACTATTAGATTAGGCAAGACCTGATTAAAAGAATACGATTAATACACTTTTAGTGTAAGGTATTTTATACCGTGTTTTCGTGTTGTTTTTAGTCAGATCTTTTGTATTGGATAAGTGGGACAATAAATACATTAAGTTATAATCTAAATCGCTATTCTATACGAGAAAAGGAGAACATTATGGAGAGAAGATGGAGTTTTAGAAAAGTTTTATCATCTGTAGCAGTTGCAGGAATGTTAACTAGTATGGCAGCAGTACCTACAATTTCACCAGTAAATGCGGCTGTAGATCATCAATATGATCTAGTAGAGATGAAAAAAGATTCAGTTTTGAAAAACGGTAATTTTGATAATGGGGCTACTAACTGGAATATTGCAGGGCAAAATTCTGGTGTTGTTGCTGAAGATGGTGTAACTATTGGTAAATCAGGGAAACTTGGGGCAACTACTGATTTGCATGCTAATGGACATATTTGGCAAGAAGTGACCTTGAAACCAAACACTAAATATACATTAAAAGCAAAAGTTAAGTTTTCAAGCGAAAATTCTGATGATACAATTACCTTGGATGTTAAGACGGGAGGATTAAACGCTCCGAAAACATTTAAGGATAAGCCAATTAGTCCTACCAACGGATGGGAAGAAGTAGAATTAGAATTTACAACATCATCAGAAACAGCATATGTTGTTGGTGTTGCACGTTGGGTAGATGGGAATGCAAGTGACTCACTGAAAAATTCTACTGTTTATTTTGATGATGTAGAACTTATCGGTGGAGACAGCGAAGAAGATTCAAATTATGATATTTTATGGGCTGATGATTTTAATGAATCGCAATTAGATACAAGTGACTGGGGATATGAATTAGGAAGTATTCGCGGTGTTGAACAGCAACACTATGTAAAAAGTGACGAAAATGTATTTATGCGTGATGGAAACTTAGTTTTAAAGGCTACTGATCGTGCAAAAGAAGATCAATATAAAAATCCTCGTGGTAATCGTCAAGTAATCTATAATTCTGGAAGTGTGAGAACTCATGGAAAACAAGAATTTTTATACGGAAGAATTGAAATGAGAGCAAAATTACCAAAAGGAAGAGGAGCATTCCCTGCGTTTTGGACATTAGGTGCTGATTTTACACTTGATGGAAAGATTAATGGTAAACAAGGATATGGATGGTCACGTTGCGGTGAAATCGATATCATGGAATTATTAGGTGGTTATGAAGGTGAAGCTCGAAATAAACAAGTATGGGGGACACCACATTTTTATGATAAAAATATCGGTGATCAATGGGATCAAGATACAACTGGTTCTGGGGGAAAAGCATATACAAACCCAAGCGGTGCTGATTTCAATGATGATTATCATGTATTTGGTATCAATTGGTCACCAGATAAAATTGAATGGTACGTCGATGGAGTGATTTATAATACCCTAGATTTAACTAATCCAACTTGGGGTGAATCTGCAAAAAAATGTTTTAATCGTCCACAATATATTCAATTAAACTTAGCTATGGGTGGAAACTGGCCTGGTGATGTAGAAACTAATTTAGCAGGAACTGAATTTGCAATTGATTATGTATATTATGCTCAAAATGAAGAACAAAAAGCTGCAGCAAAAGAATATTACGATGCTGCACCAGAAATTAGTGGGTTAAAAGATGTAACAATGCAAGAAGGAGCAACACCTGATCTATTAGCTGGTGTTACATCTAATCGTAATAGTTTTGTAGATTTTTCAATTGAAAATGAACATATGTTTAAAAATGAAGGTGGATTAACTAGTGTTGATTTACTTTGTACAGGCAAAGATGATCTAGCTAGTTTAGCAAAATTACCAGTTGGTAAATATAACATTCATTATACTGCTATTCCAAATGATATAGAATATGATGGAAATAGACCAGAACGTGAAAGTGATTATAAATTCACTCGTAAAACGATGACTTTAACAGTTGCTGAACGTACTTTCCCTAGTGATTTTAAATTAAATGGAATCGTTGGTGATAAATTAGCAAATGTAGCATTACCAGAAGGATGGTCTTGGGTTGATCCAGAAACAAAAATTACAGGTACAGCAGATGAATATGATGTAAAATATGTCAATGGTGAATATTCAAAAACAGTAAAAGTTGTAGTTAATGCAGTTGTCGTTGATAAAGAAGGTTTAAAAGCTAGGCTAGCAGAAGCAACAGCTGAAGCAGCTAAGATAGATGTATATAAAGCTGCAACTATTGAAAAATTAAATACAGTAATCGAAGAAGCGACTAAAGTATTAAATGATACAAGTGCTAATAAAGAGGCTGTAGAAGAAGCAGTTAGAGCTTTAAATACAGCTATAGCTAATCTTGAGAAATATGTAACAGAAGCAGAATTAGATCAAGTGATTGCTAAAGGTGAAGAATTTTTAGGGAAAACAGATATTTATACTAAAGAGTCACTAGATATATTAAGTACTGCTTTAGCAAAAGTAAGAAGTGCGATAACATCAGGTGACAAAGAAGCAATTGAATCAGCTTATGCTCAATTAACAGAAGCAATTGATAAATTAGTTAAAATTGATGCTCCTACACCTGAAGTGAAACCTGAGGTAAAACCAGAAAATAAACCTAATACAAGTGTTAAAACTGGTGATAATACATATTTAGGTGCAATTATGACATCATTGTTATTATCTGCGGGCGGTTTGGTATTGTTTAAAAAAAGAAAATATAATTAAAATAGAAAGATAGTGCTATTGATTATTTCTAGCACTGTCTTTTTAAATGAGTTAAATATTAAATAGTAACAGTAATTAATGAATAAAAATAATGATTAAAATGGTGTTTTTATTCTAGAGTTTTTTTAAAAGTCAAAAATAGAAAAATATATGATAATAAGGTAATTTATTTGTAGAAAAATCATTGACATTAAATATAGAAGTATTTATAATGAGAATGTTCTTATGAACTCTAAGTCCCCGGTAAGGATATAGGAGAAAGTAAAATGAGACAAACAACTATGGCTAATGCAGCCACAATCGAAAGAAAATGGTACGTAGTTGATGCAACTGACTTAACTTTAGGTCGTTTGGCATCAGAAGTAGCAACAGTGTTAAGAGGTAAAAATAAACCTACTTACACACCACATGTGGATACTGGTGATTATGTAATCATCGTAAACGCTGATAAAGTAGTAATGACTGGAAAGAAATTAGATACAGTAAATTACTATCGTCACTCTGGATGGTTAGGTGGTTTAAAAGTTAAAACTGCTCGCCAATTCAAAGAACAAAATCCAACTGGTTGGGTTGAAGCAGCGGTAAAAGGTATGTTACCACATAACACATTAGGTAGAAAACAAGGGATGAAATTATTTGTATATGCAGGTAGTGAACATCCACATGCAGCACAAAAACCAGAAGAATTGAAGATTAAAGGGTAAGGGGGAAATACAGAACAATGGCAAATGTACAATATAGAGGAACTGGACGTAGAAAATCTTCTGTAGCTCGTGTTATCCTAACACCAGGTACAGGAAATATCGTAATTAACGATAAACCAGCTAAAGAATACTTACCATCAGACGTTTTATTAATGATTGTTAATCAACCATTAGAATTGACTAACACAACTTCTCAATTTGATGTTAGTGTAAACGTATATGGTGGTGGATACTCTGGACAAGCTGGAGCTATCCGTCATGGTATCTCAAGAGCATTATTACAAGCTGGTACTGATTATAGACCAACTTTAAAAGCAGCTGGATTCCTTACTCGTGATGCACGCGTTAAAGAACGTAAAAAATATGGTCTTAAAAAAGCTCGTCGTGCTCCACAATTCTCAAAACGTTAATTTTATCAAATGTGTTGTTTATAAAATCCTTGATTATTCAAGGATTTTTTCTTTTTATAAGTAACTAAACAGAAGTAGGATTAATAACAATTTAATCGCTTGAAGAAGTTGATATGGGTATAATATTGTTATCGAAGCAATAGATTTAAGAAGGAGATAATTTTATGGTAAAATTAAAAAGAATGTTAGGCGATATAGATGATCCTACGGTGGTTGTATTAATGGCTTTAATTGAGAGTCAAAGTGCTGAAACATTAGCAAATTGGAGTTTGAATTACGTGGAACAAAATTTATTAAGTATTTATCAAGATAAATATCCTGATGATGCAAGGTTAAAACATATTATTTGTGAAACTAGAAAATATTTAGCTGGTACTAAAACAAAAAAAGAACAAAGAATGCTTTTAAAAGAAGCTAAGGAGCTTATCAAAGATGTTGAGGAGACAATTGTACCTTTGGCAATTGTGCGAGCAATTTTAATTGCATGTGCAACAAAAGATTCACCAACAAATGCTCTAGGTTATACTTTTTATGCTGTGGCGGCAATAGTGTATCATCAAGCTGGCTTATGTGAAAATAAAGAAATATATGATCAGCTTGCTAAAGAAGAGTTTAAAAAAGTATTAAAATCACTGCAACTGATAGCAATAGATAATGAAAATAATCCAGTTAAAGTTAAATGGTATTGTTAATTAAAAAAGAGGTATAAATGAGAAATTTTTATTTAATATATAGGTCTATTTTTTTTTGTGTTAAATTGTTTTCATCAATATTAATGTTAAATCGTCAATAAAAAATTTTTTATCATTACTTTTTCATAAAAATTATTTGCCTTTATAATTCTCAATATTACAAAGTACTTGTTAATAAAAAGTACTTTTGATATACTTAAATTAGAAAGGGGAGAGAAGAAATGAAAAAGGTTATCATATCTATATTTATTATTTTATTTCTATTTCTGGGAATCTCATATTTTTATTATGTCCATAATTCAAATGCGAGAAAATACATTAATAATTGGAACATTGAACTATCTTCTAACTTGAAATCACTATATGAGAAAAAAACAGAAATCGGATTTCAGGGAGACGGAACTATTTATGAAATTTTTGAGTTAGAAAAAACAAGTAAACTTCCAAACAATTTGTCTTCTAACAAAAATACTGATTTTGAAGCATTATTTAAGGAATACTTAGTTAACTTGAAAATTAATACAAATCAATATCCAGATTTCAAAAATGATTATTATTGGAAATACATTGAAAAAAATAATTCCGATAAATTGTTAGTAATTATTAACAAAAATAAGACAAGGCTATACATTATTCAATCTTTATCATAACCATTATAATTTATAAGAAAGAATATTCAAAATCTATATATTTTTAGGTAATATTTATAGAAAGAAGGAAGAATATGAAAAATAAAATTAAGCTCATCCGATGTATTAGTGTTGTTACTTGTATGTGCCTGCCGCAAACTAATGTTTATGCACAATCAATTAATCAAGAAGAAAAAACTTATGAATTATTAGAGCAACAAATAGAATCAGAACATATAGATATTATTGCAAAGTTAGACAAATTGACTAATGAGTATCAAGAAATACTTGTAATTGAGACACAAAATAAAAATCTGACCGAAATTAATAAGATTAAAGATTTAATAAGCGGTTTAGAGAAAATAAAAAAAGAGTACATGGCTTCTATTCAAAATACAACTAGAGCAAATCAGCCTAATACCGCTGTTGCTGCAGTAATTGGTTATTTTAGCAATAAAAATTATAAATTAGCCTCTGAATTACTAATACATGCTACTGTAAATACAAACAAAAACTCCACATATAGTCCAACTAACGGCAGTAGAGTTAAGTCTCACAGTGTATTTGTTAAAATAGCAAATGGTTCTAAGACAAATGGAAGTGACATTTTCACAAATACTGGAGGAACTGCATCAAAGGATTGCTATTATGCACTTCATAGTTTTAACTATAGCAAACCGACTTCTAGTAGTAAATTAGTTAATATCTCAGATTATTATGATTATGCAAGTGGTGATTATAATGGAATGGAAGGTATTGCAGTAAATGCGATGTATCTAGCACAACAGTCGGGAGCCATCGTTCCTTATAATGTATTAATTTCCTAAAGACTATAATTTTAAATCATCTACTATATAACTATCTAAATAGTAAATAGATATGATACAAAATAAAGAGCTAAACTGTTATATGGGGGCAGTTTAGCTTTAAATTGTAGATTTATATAAAATAAGTTATAATATCCTTATATATAATCGAGGTTATACTAATGAGCAAAAATAACGATATTAATAAATTAAAAATAATAAATCAGGCTATTAAAGATACAGAGTATATTACAACGGAGTATTCACCATATCGTGGAATAATTAGTGTGTTTTGTAAATGGCTTATATGTTATTCTTCAATGATGTTACTTATATATGTAATCGATATCTTAAACTTTAAATTTGGTTTTTATAACTACAAATATTTCTACAATTTGTATAATGGGGGAAAAGTATTATTTAATATATGCATAAATTTATATATTTGGAAAACAATATGTTTAAAAGAACTATCGGTAAAAGAGCGTAGGTTTTTGAAATTATGGATTATTTTCCCTATTTTGTTTTCCATAGAAATAATTATCCCGATATTAACAAACTATCTAAACACTGATGCAATGATATCTTTTTATCAAACTATTTCTTTGTCCTATATTATAGTTTTAATTGAATTATTTTATATTTATTCCTACTTTAGAAACAAGAGAACAATGATTATAACTTTATTGTTTATATGTTATATTGTTGTATCCTTTATTCTTAAGGCTTACATTTATAGTTCAAGAGCTATTTCTAATTCTTTTGGTGTTTTTATGAATATATTTTATGATTTTGATACATATGGACTTGTAGCCATTATTATGTTATTTACTATTATTTTTCTAAAGAGGGATACGGATGATAAAAGGAAGAGAAACCTTTAAAATTTTTGAATCAAATATTAGGCTAAAAATGGTTGCAGGATTATCAAAATCTAATTTGACTTATAATCAGCTACGAGAGCTTTGCAATTGTAGTGATGGTAATATAGCAACACATACTAAAAAACTAGTTTCTGCTGGTTTTATAGATGTAAAAAAAGAATTTGTCAACAATAAACCAAAAACAACTTACAATTTGACAGAATATGGGCAAAAGGAATTTAAGGAGTACATTAAATTTTTAAAAAAAATTATTGAAGAAACAGAGAAATAAAATGAGAAAAATAATGTTTACATTCCTTTTAACACTATCAATGATAATGTTAATTAATATAGTTCCGACAAAAGCTTTTGATAATGAAACTGAGTTAGACTTATTAATAAGACGGATTGACCATATTAATGAAATTTATAATTCCAATTATTACATTTTATCTGAGGAAGAGTTTATTAACTCAGAAATTACGGATACTTTCAAGTCTTATGATGATTATGTTAAACATTTATTAAATTATGACTTAAACGAACTAGAAAATGAATTAATAGTCAATATTACAGTTGATAGTGAAACTATTAATGTAAATATCGAAACATATTTTCGTTCAACTTCAGGAAGTAGAACTTTATCATTTTATAACGGAAATAATAAAATGATATTAAAATATAAATATAGTGGTAGTAAATTTGATACAAGCTATAAACCAGGGGTAACTGTTACTAAGGTAAATACTAAAAACTTCTTTGAAATGAGTAGTCATACTGGGTCATTTAAGAATTCTAATAAAACATATAGCATTATTGCAAAGGGAAGAGTCATAACTCCTTCAGGAGTTGTATCAAACAAATCTTTTACAGTAAACTTTAATTTATAAGAATAAAAACCTGTTAACTAAAGTGTTTTTTAGTTCACTTCAGTTAACAGGCTTTTTGTATATAAACTTCTCTGGTAAGATGAATAAAGAACATCGCGTATTTCTTTATTCATCTACATGTCCTTCTATACATGATTGAGAAATGAGAACTTTGGGACGGATACTTATTTTCCTAAATATTATAACAATTATTTTTTATACTGTTTATTTTAAGAATTCTAAATCAAAAAATCTTTTGTAGTCAATTACTACTTCATCTTTGTCCTCAAAAGATGCTAGTATATATTTTTTATTGATCTTTGCTTTTACTAATATACTGCATCTATCATCTACGTTTTTGTATCTTTCAGCAAACCATTTAGTCTGTTTTAAAGAAGTTGATCAAGAAATACCTTTGTGAGCATCTTCTATTTTTTCTCAGTACTTATTTCCCGGAGAAATTGCGATGTTATCAAAGGTAAGTGTCAAAGGGTTTGTTTTATAAACTAGTACGTTGTTTGGTAAAGAAAAAAGTTATAAAAAGATTATTACAAAATTAAAAAATATAAATGATTATAAAACTGTAATATTACCAATAAGATGAGCAATTGGTGTGTTACAGTTTTTTCATAAATAAGAGTGAATATAGACATGTAATAAAACGGCACATATAAGCTCGTTTAGAAAAATTGATAAAATAGACATTAAAATCTATAATGATTTTAGAAAAAAGAAAGCGCTTATTTTTTTCGATTGAAGAGGAGGAGAGTATCATGTCTAAAAAGGAAAAAAATTCTTTTGTAGATAAGATTATGGGACCTATGGATAAAATTTCCAGTCCGTTAATCAAATTTGGTCAAATTCCATTTATTCAAGGTTTACAAAGAGGAATGGTTTCGTCAATTGGTGTTACAATGGTTGGATCAATCTTTTTGGTTATTTGTTTATTTGGAGCTGATGGAAATATTACAGAAAAAGCATTATTACCGTTTTTAACACCATATATTGACCAATTGTCATTAATTAATAGTTTGTCAATGAATATCATGGCAATTTATATGTGTGTGGCAATGGGAGCTGAATATGCTGATATTAAGGGTATTAATAAAACTACTGGTGCTGTAGGAGCGTTATTTGCGTTCATTTTATTAAACTATAACGGTATCGCAGCAACTTCTGAAGGTGTAAATGCATTAGAAATTACATATTGGGGTAGTGCGGGGATTGTTACTGCTATTATTGCGATGGCGATATCTGTAAATGTTATTCATTTATGTTACAAATATAACATTAGGATCAAATTACCAAGTAGTGTACCACCGGCAATTTCAGATAGTTTTTCATCTATTGTGCCATATTTATTTGTTGCTTTAATTTGTTGGTCAATTCGTACTATTATGGGATTCGACATTCCTGCAGTAATCACAAATATTTTATTACCAGTTCTTTCCGGTGCGGATAACATCTTTGTTTTCTGTTTTGCATATTTCTTTGCCTCATTATGTTGGGTATGTGGTATTCATGGTGATAATATTGTGGGGACAGTTATCTCTCCAATGTTACAAACTTGGATGATTGAAAATACAGAAGCATATACAGCTGGTTTAGCAGCACCTCATATATGGATTGATCAATTAAATAGATTATTCCAATATGTATCTACTTGTTGGCCGATCTTAATCTACATGTATATGAGTTCTAAAAAGTTACCACAATTAAAACCGCTAGCTGTGTTATCAACACCATCAATGATTTTCTGTATTGTGGAACCTTTGATGTTTGGGTTACCTATTGTATTAAATCCTTTCTTAGCAATTCCATTTGTGTTAATTCATACTATTACTGCTGCAGTAAGTTATTTGTTAACCTCAATTGGTTTCGTAGGAAGATTTGTTATAAGCATTCCGTGGGCAACACCTTCGCCAATTTTAGCATATTTGGCAACTGCCGGATCAATTGGTGCAGTATTATTAGTATTTATTAACTTTGCAATCGGTATGGTTATCATGTATCCGTTCTGGAAAGCATATGAAAAGAACGAAATAAAAAAATTAGAAGAGCAGAAAGCTACTGAAGTAGCTGTTTAATGAAAAGGAGAAATTAAGATGAAGACTTGTCCATGTTGTCATAACGAAATACTCGATGATGCAATATATTGTGATTATTGTGGGAAGGAATTAACAAAAAAAGAAGAAGATGTTTCTAGAGTTGTTGAATTAAAAGAGAATCCCCAAAAAAACTATTTCTGCCAACTGGGTCTTATCTTATTTCTATTTTCAATGGTTATTTTAGATTTTTTTATGGCAACTGTAGTTCATAATACTGTCGGAAACTCTCGTATTGTTTTCTATATTAGCAGTGTTTTCTATATACTAGCTTTAGCAACTGAAGGGTTTGCGCTTTTTGTTGATTACAATGCTGTTAAACAAGGATATAGAAAGAATGGTAATTTAGGATTAGCGTTAGCTACTATGGCTTTAAGTTCGTATTTTTTACTCGTAAATATATTTGGTGTTATTTTAAAATAAAGGAGAATTCTATGTATTGTCGAAAATGTGGGAATCCGATAGATAACAAAACAGTTTTTTGTAAAATATGTGGCGAGAAGATTATCAAGTTGGAACAAAAAAGTTATGAAGAAAAGTATTTAGAAAAAAAGAAAAAAGAAAAAAATGCAAAAAGTGATTTGAAAAAGCAAGACAAATATTGTGATTTAAAGAATCCATATGTTATCCCAGCAATTACAGTTTCGTGTATTGGGTTTATACTAGGTGTTTTTCCTTATCCAGCAGCATGGAAAGTTGGTACAAGTCTATGGTTAAGTGTTGTTATTCTAGTCTTTGCATTATTGGGGGCTTATCATAGTGTAAAAGCAACCCAAGTTAATAGATTTTATGCACAAAAATACTGTTATACCATTAAAGAAAAAACAGTTAAGGTAGCGAGAATATTGTCAACAGTCACAATTTTAGCGGATCTTTTTGTATTCATGTCAAGAATTTAAAGACAATTTAAATTGTCTTTTTTTCAAAGGAGAATATAAATGAGTATATTATTTTTTAAGCCTATACCTCGTCCTGCAATATGGGGACATACACTTGTCAAAGATTATTTTGACTATTGCGATTTCCCGGATGGTATAGGGCAATCATGGTCTTTTAGCGCGCAAGAAAACGCTTCTACAGTTTGTATTACTGAACCATTTGTTGGTAAGACATTGCATGAATTATGGAACAGTCATCAAGAATTGTTTGGTCATCCAAACGAACCATTCCCAGTTATTATTTCATTGGTTGGTCCAGAAGATGATTTAAGTATTCAAGTACATCCCGATAATATTTATGCTTTAAAAGAAGGTTTTAATAGCGGGAAAAATGAGGCTTGGTACTTTATTGAAGCAATGCCAAATTACAATATTGTTTATGGTCATAATGCTTCAAGTCCAGAAGATTTAAAGGATTATATAAGAAACGAACACTGGGATGATCTAATAAGATATCTAGATGTGAAATCTGATGATTTTGTATATTTGCCGGCTGGATTGTTACACGCCTTGAGAAAAGGGAGTATAGTTTATGAAATACAACAAGCAACAGATATTACTTATCGTTTTTATGACTATCATCGAAAAGATTCTCAAGGTAATGAACGTGAATTACATTTAGATAAAGCTATTGAATGTCTAAATTATGATCAATCAAAAATGGAAAATAATGTTCAACCAATTGAAAAAAAATATGACAACATTAAGGAAACTGTCTATATATCCAATGACTCATTTACAGTTACAAAGTTAGAAGTAAGTGGATTGAGTAGCTATATTTATAATAACTATCAACTAGCAACGGTTGTTAAAGGTTGTGGAAAGGCTGATGGTGTTGAAATAAAAATGGGAGATAATTTTATCATTCCTATAAATAATAAAGTAGAATTTGATGGTCAGATGATAATTATGATGACCACAAAATAAGAGGAAAGACGATGAAAAAGAAAGAATTAAGAAAAGATTTTTTATGGGGAGCTGCGTTAAGCAATGTTCAAGCAGAAGGTGGCTACCTAGAAGATGGAAAGGGATTAAATGTATATGACACACTTGTTGTTACACCTGAACCTGGGATTGAATCTCAATATAGTGATACTAAGGTTGCAACAGATCATTATCATCATTTTAAAGAGGATATTGATTTAATGGCCGAAATGGGCATTAAAGCTTACCGTTTCTCAATTATTTGGTCACGGATACATCCTAATGGCGACGATGAAGCTAATGAAAAGGGATTAGACTTTTATGAAGAAATGATTGATTATATGTTATCGAAGGGAATTGAACCAGTTGTTTCCTTAGTTCATTTTGATATGCCTGATCATCTGATGAGGGCATATAATGGTTTTTTAAATAAAAAAGTTATAGACTTTTATGTTGAACATGTAAGGTGTATTGCTAAAAGAATGAATGATAAAGTTAAATACTGGATTACTTATAATGAAACAAATCTTGCTCCATATCAAAGTGATTTGGTTGCTGGAACTAATAGGCCTGATTATATGAGTAAAGAAGAATTTTATTCTCAACTATATATTAATATTCAAGTTGCTCATGCAAGGGCAGTTTTAGCAATAAAAAAAGAAATACCTGATGCTATGGTTGGTGGAATGGTTAATTATTGTTTGTTCCAACCTGCAACTACTACTTCAAGGGATATGATTTCTTGTGAATTCTCGCATAAATTCATGAATTATCTTTCCTTTGATATTATGACATCAGGATACTTACCGGAATATTTTGTTTCTTTCATGGAAAAAAGAGATATTGAATGTGAATTTAATAATGAAGAACAAGAGGATGTACTTAAGGCTTCTAAAGAATTAGGATATTTAGCTATATCTTATTATCGTTCAATGATGGTTACATCATATAGAACTATTAAAAATGAATCAATAATAGATTTTGAAAACAATCTTTTATGGGGGAAAGGATTTGTACAAAATCCATTATATAACGCAAGTGAATGGAATTGGACAATTGATCCTGATGCTCTTAGATTGTCATTAATTCAATTACACGAACGTTATCATCTACCTATTTTTATTGTTGAAAATGGAATAGGTATCAAAGAGGAAATGATTAATGGTAAAATTTATGATGATAATCGTATAGATTATTATCAAGGACATATTCAAGCTATGAAAACTGCGATTGAAAATGATGGTGTAGATGTTATTGGGTATCTAGCTTGGAGTAGTATTGATTTTCTAAGTGCCCACAAAGAAATGTTGAAGCGATATGGATTTATTTATATTAATAGGGATGTTGAAGATTTAAAGGACCTAAAGAGATATCCAAAGAAATCATTTTATTGGTATAAAAAATGTATTGCAAGCAATGGTAATGATTTGGAAAATAATGTAGAGTATTAGTGAGGTGATTAATTATGGTTAGAGCTCAAATTTTTAATCAAGAAAGTTACTGTATTCAAATTATAAGATATTTATCTTTCTTAGATGATTATGCAACCTCTTATGAAATCGCAAATCATATTGGAATAAGTAGGAGATTAGTTAGAGATGAAATTATTAATGTGCAAGAATTATTAAATGAATTTGGATATCGATTGATTTCACGTACCCCTAAAGGATATCGTATAGATTTTACAGATTATTTGGAGGCACTAGAGCTTATTAACAAGATTGAAAACCATGAGCGTAACCATAATTTTGATTACTATCTATATATAAATAGAACTTTTTATGTTGCAAAGCGACTCCTTGAATGCGACACAGGAATTAAGATAGATGATCTTGCAGAAGAAATTTTTGTATCAAGATCAACTTTATCTAAGGAACTGTCTAATCTTAGAGAATGGTTTGCGAAGCATGAACTGAAAATAAACTCTAAAGCAAATGTAGGGTTGATTTTAGAAGGACGTGAAGAAAACAAACGAATTATATTATCAGATATTATTTTCATTAATTACAAGCACTCATATATTATGTTTGATTTTTTAAAGAGCCTTTATAAAAATAAAGAGATGTTAGATTATAAGATTATATCATTGTTAAAAAAATATAATGTTTCTTTATCTGATACATCTTTAATTGATTTCCTCGTTTACATATTGGTTATGATTTCAAGAGCTAAATCTAAGCATTTATTAACTGAAATTGATATTCCGGAAGAGTTTAACTTATCTATTGAAATGCAAGTTGCAAAAGAGATTGCATTAAAAATTAAAGATACTATAAATTGCCAGATTACCTATGATGAGATTAAACAAATTGCTATTGAATTGTTTGCTAAAGAAGATAAAGGGTCATTTTATTATAATAAAGAAATGTCTTTAACGATTGTCAATGAATCATTAAAAGCAATTGAAAATGAGTTTTTTATTATATTTAAAGAACCGCTTTTGAAAGATTTAAAGGAAGAATTGTTTACTATGGTAGATAAGACATTGTTTCATTGTAGTTTTAATACAAAACAGCGTAATACATACTATAATAAAGTTGAGAAGAATTACTCCAATTCATTTCAACTTGCTTTATGTCTCAAGAATATAATAGAGCAAAAAACAATCCACCATGTTTCGATGAGCAGTATATCGTCTTTTACAATTTTGTTCGAAAAGTTCATTTGTTTAACAAAACTCCAAAAACAGAAAGTTTTATTTGTATGTACGCTAGATCATCAAAATAGAGATTTATTATATAGGCAGTTATTGTTTGATATAGGATCGTATGTTGATATTGAACTATTTGGTAATGTAGGTAATATTTTAGAGTGTGACATAAATCAATATGATTATATCATTTCAACAATTTCAATGGATATTGATATCAATATCCCAATTGTTTTAATATCTGAGTTTTTAGATAACAATACAATGAGATACTTTAAAAATCTTGTAATGGAGACAAGACAAATCGAAATGAGTGAATTTTTATTTAATAAGAAATATTATTTTAATTGTGTTGATATTGATAATATCAATGGAATTTACGATTATCTCTATAGTGTATTAAAAAAAGAAGTCGCTATTTCATTTGATATATTTAAGAAAAACTTACTAGACAAAGATCAAGTAGAGATTATTGATTCATGTAGCCATAGTCTTATTTTTTCGAGTCATATGAAATTAAATTTAAAAAATCTATTAATTGTATTTGTACTAAAAAACCCTATTATCTATAATAAGAAAAAAGTATCAATAATCATTTTTTCGACTTTACAAGATGATTTTGAAGGAAATGTTAGAACCCAAGGATTATTGAAATCACTAAGATATCTATGTGACAATGAGCAGGGGTTTGATCAATTTATTAATAATCCCACTTATGTTTGCTTTATCAAAGGCATCAAGGATATAAGTGTGAAAAAGTGACCCGCTCCTCATTCGTTGGACTTAATGAATGAGATCGGGTCATTATTATAGACAACCATGTCTATTATTTTTCGGTAATTTTAGTTGTTTTGATTACATTTAAAGCTTCATCAAATGAGACTGGTCGAGAAAAATAATAACCTTGCAATAAATCACAGCCGCATTTTTTCATAAATTCCATTTGCTCCTTCGTCTCGATTCCTTCAGCTAAGATATGTAAACCAATTTGATTAAATGCTTCAATCATTTTTTTAATAAGAATTGCAGCTTTCTCATCTTTCATTGCTTGCCAGATTAGGCTTTTATCTACTTTAACGACTTGAAAAGGGATAGTAAGGACATAGGTGATATTAGAATAACCAGTACCAAAATCATCTAGTAAGAATTGGATTCCACGATTAATCATATTTGTCATAAAATTTGTGATTGCATCAAAATTAGTTACCAGCATACTTTCGGTAATTTCAATTTTTATTAATTCATAAGGCAGTTGATGTTTTTCAATAACTTTTAAAACTTTATTTTCAAGATCATCTTGCATAAATTGTAATACTGAAAAATTAATAGAAACACCGGTAAAATCCTTTTTTTCAGCAATCACTTTTTTTATAAAAAGACAAGTTTTATCAAGTACCTGATAAGTAATTGGAGCAATCAACCCATTTTCTTCAGCGATTGGAATAAATTCCTCGGGAGAAATAAACCCAAGTGGATTGTCCGGTAAACGGAGTAATGCCTCTGCCTTGCAATAGCTATGTGTTTTGAGATCATAGATAGGTTGAAAATAAACTTCAAAACTATTGTTTTCTAAACAAATTCTTAATAAGTCAAGAATTTGATATTTTCGTCTAATTTGTTTGATCATTGCAGTAACACAAAAATTAATATTATGAGCATTATCCTTTTTTCCTAACGAAACAGCATATTCTAGGCCGTTAATAATTTCTTCTTTGCTATGAGCAACTTTAGGATAAGCAATTCCTCCAGCTACATAACTAATGATAAAGTCAATATTTGAAATCTGCCACGGATTTTTCATTCGTGTTTCAATCTTTTCTAGAGCATTTATTACATTCTTTTTATTATAAAAAATTAATGCAAACTCATCTCCGCCATAGCGATACATTGCCTGCTTAGGCAATAAATAACGTAAATAATGACAAACTTCTAAAAGAATTTGATCACCTATTTCTTGGCCGAATTTATCATTAATAAACTTAAAATTTTTTAAAGAAATAACTACAGCAATAAAAGGTTTGTTATTATCGATTAAGATATCGATCATCTTGTTGAATTCTTGACGATTCAACAAATTCGTTAATGTGTCTGTGAACATTTGCTTGTTTTGTAAATACAAATAAATAATTAAAAGAGCACTAGTGGCTGCGGTACCTGTTAAAATATATTCAGGGTGAATATATTGAAATAGGATTACAAAGGCAGAAATAAAAGGGAATACCCCTAAAATATAACTTACATTTCGTTCGAGAGATTTCCTTTTATGAATTACTAGAATCAATGAAAAAAAGACATAAATATAAAAGACTAAATATGTAATAAATATCCAAGGTCCTTGTTGATAACCGGATACTTGATCAAACGAAAAGAGCAACGACGTATAGAAATTACTAAAAACTAAAAGAACGTATAATATTGATGGTAAACTGCAAAGTGCGGCATATTTCTTGACCTCTTTTTCATCATAAATATTAGCTAGTGCATAGATGAAATAGATAGCGCCCATTAACGGTGTGCTTAAATAGTAAATTAGTAGAAAAAAGCTATTAAAGAATAATGGTACTTGCTTATAATATTGTAAAAGTGTTGTTGAAATAATATTAGAGCTGACTGAAAGAAAAGTAATGAATAAACAATACTGAAAAACTTTATTTTTTACGGTTGGTAGAAGATTTCCTTTACGGGCATAGACTAAAATAATGCATAATGTTATTGCTGAAACAAGTTCTGCCGTGATATCCCAAATCAATATTTTCACCACATTCCTATAATGTATTCTTTATAGATTATATCACAAATCAATCACATAAAGTTAATAGATATAAAGATTTTTTGACATTCAAAAATTTATTTAACTCTAATTTGTGAATAAAGGCATTGACAGATAAACAGAGAGATAATTTAATTGGTAGACTATAAGTAACTTAAGAAAGGGGTTATTAAATATGTATGCATGGCAAGAGATTCAGGTGACACTTGATTATATTGAAGAAAATTATGATAAAGAGATCGATATTGATAAATTAGCAGCAATTGCTCATTTATCAAAATACTACTATCAGCGATTATTTTTTCGTTTAACTAAAAAAACTGTGAATGATTATGTGAAGCTGCGGCGCTTAGAAAAAGCTGCCAATCAATTAAAAAATACGGAAAAAAGAATCTTAGATATTGCAATAGCCTGTGGTTTTTCTGGACATAGTGCTTTTACTCGGGCTTTTAAAGAAGTCTATAAAATTACACCTGATGATTATCGTAATCAAAAAATTCATTTAGATCATTTCATTAAACCAGATTTACAGCTTAATTATGTTGTAATTGATACTGGCGTGCCATTGATCGTAGAAGGGATGGTTTTAGAGATAAATGAAAAACAAGTTTGTAATGATCGAATTTTTTATGGTAAAAGCAAAATGGCTAAAGTAGATGAATTAGGTGAACCGAAGATAAATAACATAGTTTCTTTGTACCAGGAATTAGATGTTCAAGATGCGGTAGTAGTAGATATTTTAACATTGAGTGATGATCCTGCCTTATTTAATTATTTTGTAGGGATTGAAATTGATAGACCGTCAATTGATTGTGAACAACGAATTATTCCTAGTGGTAAGTATGTAGTATGTAGTTATGAAGCAGAAAATTTTGAATCATTAGTGAATGAAGCTTTATATAAGGCTAGCCGATATTTGTATGAAGTTTGGTTTGTTGAACATCGTCTTGAACCAGATGATCTTCTGGTTCAAAAATATTATAATCCTTATCAGGAAAATTGTTATATTGAACTTTGGGCTAAAGTACGATCATAAAAATACATCATTTTAAATGACGTGTTTTCACTTTATTCGCATCTTTATAGATAAATACTTAAAAAACGTGTAATTAGTTTTACGCGTTTTTAGCATTATTAGAATCGTTACTGCATATAATTTGTTAGGTGATTTTGTGAAGAGAACGTATCTTATAATAGCGATTACAGCAGCATTGTATCTTGCGGGACATTATTTTTATCCTAAAAATGATGTGGCCGTAAGCAAAGATTTACCATTAAAAAATGTATCAGTAGTAATTGATCCCGGACATGGGGGCCTTGATAATGGTGCAAGTGTTGGAAAAATTTATGAATCGGAATTAAATTTAAAAATTTCATATGCCTTGAAAGAAGAACTTGAAAGTCGAGGGGCAACAGTAAATATGACTCGTGAAGACGAGCAGGATATGACCAAACGAAATCATCACTATTCAAAACAGGATGATATGTATTTAAGGGTTAAAAAGATAGATTCATATAAAAGTGATTATTTAATCAGTATTCATTTAAACTCAGCTCCAGCCTCAGGTGCTTGGGGTTCCCAAGTATTTTATTATAAAAACAGTGATAAAGGAAAGCGCCTTGCCAGTGAAATACAAACTACGATGAAAGAAGTTACAGGAAGTGCAAAACGCATTTCAGGTGCAGATTTCCGAGTTTTACGGGCAACCCAGACAGTCGGAGTATTGATTGAATGTGGTTTTATCTCTAATGCTAATGAAAGAGGACAACTGCAAAGTAGTAAGTATCATCAAAAATTAGCAGTCAAAATATGTGATGGGATTGAAAAATATCGTGAGAAATATCCAGAAGATACAATTGATCCAAAGGATTATGAAAAGATATTATCGTAGAAAAACTCCTTTTTTAAGTACACTCTATAATTTAGTTGGCTGAGTTATGGAAGTGTGCTTCATTT
Source organism: Erysipelatoclostridium sp. MSK.7.34 (assembly GCF_019041935.1). NCBI lineage: Bacteria > Bacillati > Bacillota > Erysipelotrichia > Erysipelotrichales > Coprobacillaceae > Thomasclavelia > Erysipelatoclostridium sp. MSK.7.34. The sequence continues at coordinate 56,956 of NZ_JAHPYJ010000012.1, read as the reverse complement.
TATAGGAGTTTTTTAAATATAAATAATAAAATATATTGTCAAAAACAATAAAAAAATATAATAAATAGTGATGAAAGCATTTACATCTTTTCTTGTAAATGATATATTTGTGTGTATAAAAAATAATTTTTGCTTATAAAAAGTTTTTAATGTGATAAATTAATGGATAAAATACAACAAATTATACCAAAATATAAAGGAAAGGGGTTTAGCAAGATGAAAAAAATTGTTTTATTGTGGGATACAGAAATACCAAGTGATTTTTTTGTTGAAAAGCTGATTGAAGAATCTGAAAAAGGCTCTGTAAAATGTGAAATTCAAGCTTATTCAATTGCTGAAGCATTAGAAAACCGAATTGATGCTGATGTTGTCTTGTTAAGTCCTTTGATTTGTTTTGAACAAATTAAAATTGAGCGTTTAGTACGTTGTCCGGTTGATATAATCGGAATTGGTGCTTATGCTTTATTTGATGTTAAGGCAATTTTATTAAAAGCATTTGATGCGATGAGAAAAAAGAGAATCTAATATGTAGGCAACCTATTTAGGCTGCTTTTTTGTTACTTGAAATTGCTGATTATAAAATTGATATAGGATTATAAGGATATATATGAGTGCGATAATATTAACAGCATAATAATTTAAATTAATTAGAAGGCTATTAATAAATGGATCGATGTAATTAACTAAAATAATTCCTAAAAATCCCCACATCAAGCTATAGAACATACAAATACGGCTAGTATAATTGCTAGGTATTTTACCATAATCCCATACTTCTATTTGTGAATCATATGATAAGAAAAAGTGAGTCAAATATTCTAGGGCAGTACAGCCGAATAGTGAATAAAAAAAGATTTCAAAATTATTAGTATGATAAGGGACAATGCTTAAAATCAATAATGCACCAAAGCCATAGATAGGGATAAACGGTCCTTTTAGTAATCCCGATAGATAGAATTCTTTCTTTAAGATTGAAACATATACTGACTCAAGAATAAATCCTAAAAATGTATAAATTGCAAATTTTACCATTATTACCTCCTTTAATAATATATGTAATTAAAAGAGGAATATACAAGAATCTTATCTTAAAGATGAGGTATCAGATACGATGAATATTAATATTAAAAATGAACTTATTATTTTTGATTTAAAATAATAAGTTCATTCAATTTAGTAGTTTTTATTATGTTGCAATGCAAGTATGTTGTTATAAAGATTTATTTTAATAATTTTTTAATATTATTTTCAATTTCTCTTGGCTTTACTAACGGTTCAAAGCGGGCAACGACATCACCCTCTTGATTAACTAAAAATTTTGTGAAGTTCCAGTCGATTCGTTTTGATAAAGTACTATCTTGTTTTTCTTTTAAATATGTATAAAGTGGTGATTCATTTGGGCCGTTGACTTCGATTTTAGCAAATTGCGGAAAACTAACACCATAAGTATCCGCACAAAAAGACATGATTTCTTCCATTGTTCCAGGTGCTTGTTCACCGAATTGATTACATGGGAAATCTAGAATACAAAAACCATAATTATGATATTTTTCATAAAGTTCTTCTAAATCATCATATTGCTCGGTGAATTCACAATCGGTTGCTGTATTGACGATTAGTAAAACTTGATCTTTATAATTATTTAGTGAGATTGTTTGATTGTTATTATCTAATACTTCTATTTCATATAAGTTCATAATTGCCTCCCTTAAATATAAACTATAATCAAAGTATAACAATATTTAGATATGCAAACAAATAATATGCAATGACGATTTTTTGATAAAATTAAGAAATAAAAAAAATTGTCAAAATTATAAATAAATGCTTGACGGTAAAGAATCTACATGCTATTATATTAGGGCAGTTGATTGATGGGCCTGTAGCTCAGTTGGTTAGAGCGCACCCCTGATAAGGGTGAGGTCGATGGTTCAAATCCATTCAGGCCCACCATTAGTTAATTGCAAATAGATATATATGGGCCTGTAGCTCAGTTGGTTAGAGCGCACCCCTGATAAGGGTGAGGTCGATGGTTCAAATCCATTCAGGCCCACCATTAGTTAATTGCAAATAGATATATATGGGCCTGTAGCTCAGTTGGTTAGAGCGCACCCCTGATAAGGGTGAGGTCGATGGTTCAAATCCATTCAGGCCCACCATATATATTTTAATATTTTGGGGCCTTAGCTCAGCTGGGAGAGCACCTGCCTTGCACGCAGGGGGTCAGCGGTTCGATCCCGCTAGGCTCCACCAATTGTATATTAAGTCTGCTTTGGCAGACTTTTTAATTTATTTAAAGGAGGCAAAATATGACTGGAAAGTTGATAATTCTTGTGGTTTCATTCTTTATTTATTGTTTAATGGGGTGGATTTGGGAATCAATCATTTTGCCTTTATCACGGCATCAAAAACCATATAATCGAGGTTTTTTAAATGGTCCCTGGATTCCTATTTATGGTTTTGGTGCAATGCTGGTAATTGTTTTATTTGATATTCAGCAGGTTAATTATCCTATTTATACTTTATTTATTAGTGGCGGGGTAGTAGCTTGTTTATTAGAATATATTACTTCGTATGTAATGGAGAAACTGTTCCATCGACGCTGGTGGGATTATAGCCAAAAGGCTTTTAATTTGAATGGTCGTGTTTGTTTAGAGGGTTTTATTTGTTTTGGTTTATTTAGTGTTGTGGCAATCGATTATGTTCAGCCTTTTTTTACTAGTAAGCTATTATTAGTTGATGAAAATATTTTATTTGTCTTAAGTGGGGTTTTATCAGTTCTCTTTATTGTTGATACAATTGTATCAACACATGTAGCATTGGATATTGAAAAGAAATTAGAATTAGTAAAACAAGTACTGGAAGAAAGTGAAAATAGATTGATTGCAAGTATTGAGGAAAAACAAAATGAAGCACGTGCATATATTGAAAAACAGCGTCTAGAATGGCAAAAGCAGCAAGTCGTCTTAAAATCATTAATTAGACAAAAGAAGTTGTTTAAATATGGGCACCGGCGTTTGATACGTGCGTTCCCTGATTTATTAAAGAGAAAAAAGGATGAGTGATGATGCTGAAGAAATATTTTGGAACTAAACAATTCTATAGAACTGTTATTAGTATTGCTTTTCCAATTATGGCTCAACAGTTTATCACAACGTTTGTAAATTTAATTGATAATGTAATGATTGGCAGTATTGGCAATATTGCATTAACTTCAGTAACGGTGGCAAATCGTTTTTTTCTAATTATGAACTCAATTTTATTTGGGTTATGTGGAGCGGCGGGAATCTATATTGCTCAATTTTTCGGGGCTAAGCAGAAGAAAAATTGCCAAGAGGTATTTAATATTAATATGGCTTTTGCGGTTGGGGCAGGACTTTTATTTACATTAATAATTTTTATTTTTCCTCAATACGCAATTGAATTGTTTTCTAAAACACCGATTATAGTTGATGAGGCGATTAAATATTTACATCTTGCTAAATATACATATATCCCTTTTGCTGTTTCGTTCACTTGTATGATGGCTTTACGAGCAGTTGGTATTAACAAGATTCAGCTAAAAGTGGGGATAGTAGCAGTAATAACTAATACCGCATTAAACTATTGTTTGATTTTTGGAAATTTTGGATTCTTTAAAATGGGAATTCAAGGGGCGGCTATTGCAACGATTATTGCTCGACTTGTTGAAATGGCAATATATTTGATTATTTTATATCGAAATAAACATTTCTTTAGTTTTGATTTAAAAGGGATAATTAGAATTAATGTCAACTTATTAACCAGTATTGTTCGTAAAGCAATTCCTTTGACGATCAATGAAATTTTGTTTTCATTGGGACAAGCTTTAATTTTTATGTCATATATGCGATGTGACGAATATTTAGTGGCTTCCATATCTGTTGTTGACACAGTAGCTAATATAATGTTTATTGTTTTTGGTGGTCTATCTTCAGCTGTGTCGATCATGATAGGAAATAAATTAGGTGCTAATAAACTTGATGAGGCTAGAGATAATGCGCGTAAATTATTATGTTTTGCATTGATGGTATCGTTAATGATTGGGATGATATGTTTTTTATTGGCACCACTGATTCCTAATCTGTATAATGTTGATATACCAATTAAAGAAGCAATCGTAAGATTGGTTCGAATTAAATCGATAATGATTAATATCTATGCTTTTAATGTCTGCATCTTCTTTATTTTAAGGGCGGGTGGAGATGTTGTTAGTACGATGATTATGGATTCAGGTTTTTTGTGGGCTGCTGGAGTACTGGTTTCAACTCTATTATCGTCATTTACGACTATTTCTTTAATTTCGTTATATATCGTTGTTGAAAGTTTGGATTTGATAAAATTAATAATTGCAACCTACTTCTTTAAAAAAGAACGCTGGGTTAAAAATATTGCAGTTGTAGGAGGTTAGAATGAAAAAAGATAACTATATTATTAAATCATTAAATGGAATGGCATATGGCTTTTTCTGCAGTTTGATCATTGGAACGATTTTTAAACAAATAGGAAATTTTGCTAATATTAGCCAACTAGTTGCTTGGGGTGAGGTGGCAACTTATTTAATGGGACCAGCGATTGGAGCAGGTATTGCTTATGCAATCGATGCTAAAGGATTAAATCTAATTGCGGCAGTAATTGCTGGAACGATTGGAGCAGGAACATTTAATGGTAATACGGCGACAACTGGAAATCCAATCGCAGCGTTTGTAGCCGTAATTATTGCAGTAGAAGTAACAAGATTAGTACAAGGAAAAACACCGGTTGATATTTTGTTAGTGCCTTTTACTTCTATTATAGTTGCGGGAATAGTGACAATATTTATTGGTCCATATATCACTAAATTAATTGTTTGGATTGGTGATTTAATTAATCAAGGGGTAAACATGCAGCCATTTTTCATGTCAATTGTAGTTGCAGTTTTGATGGGAATAGCTTTAACAGCACCGATATCTAGTGCGGCGATCGGAGTGATGTTGGGACTTAATGGTTTAGCTGCTGGGGCTGCTTTAGCTGGGTGTTGTGCTCAAATGATTGGTTTTGCGGTAATGTCGATGGATGATAATGATATTGGTGATGTTGTAGCAATTGGCATTGGAACAAGTATGCTGCAGTTTAAAAATATTGTAAAGCATCCGATAATTTGGCTTCCGCCGATTTTAACAAGTGCTATTATTGCTCCAATTTCTACTTGTTTGTTGGAAATATCTTGTTCAGCAATTGGTTCAGGAATGGGAACTGCAGGACTGGTAGGGATTTTAGAAGCTGTTAATGTGATGGGAAATAATTATTGGATTCCAATCATTGTTATTGATTTACTAGCACCAATGTTGATCAGCTTTGGAATTTATAAAGCTTTTAGAAAATTAAACTATATTAAAGCAGGGTATCTTAAATTAGACCGTTTTTAGTTAATAAATAAATTTTAAACTCTTAAATTTGGTGGATATATGTGTTAGAATTATACATAATCAGGGAAGAAAGCTTCATCCAACAAAAAAAGGGGGCGATAAAATGCTGTTTACATACAAGCAAATTGCTAATTTGAATGAAACAGAAACATTTATTTATCGTTATGTAATGAAGCACATTAAAGTTGTTACAAATATGAGTGTTCGTGATCTGGCTGAATGTACTCATGTATCAACGGCGACAGTAGTACGGTTTTGTCAAAAATTGGATTGTAATGGTTTTGTAGAATTCAAGACAAAGTTAAAGTTATTTAATGATGGACTTACTCTACCAGAAACTGATGATGAAATTGATGTTCTTTTAGAATTTTTTAACTATGCACGAAGTGTAGATTTTAAGGAGAAAATTAATAAATTTGTTAAGTATATCAAGGAAGCTAAGTCGATTTGTTTTTTAGGAATTGGAACAAGTGGTACTTTAGGAAAATATGGGGCTCGTTATTTTTCAAATGTAGGGTATTATTCACAAAGTATCGATGATCCTTATTATCCCCCACCAGTTGATGGTAATGAAAGTTCATTATTAATTGCTTTGACCGAAAGTGGTGAAACTCGAGAAGTAATTGATCAGCTTAAAATGTATCAGAGTCAGAATACAAAAATTGTGGTAATCACTAATAAGCCAGGGTCAACAATTGATCAAATGGCAGATTTGGGAATCTACTATTATGTTAAAGATATTATTTTACCACAAACATATAATATTTCATCTCAAGTTCCTGTTCTTTATATTCTTGAGCGTGTTACTCATGAGTTACAAAATGCTAAGGAAAAATCGCTGCCGTTGAAGTTTACCAGCCGTAATTTATAATGTGGAAAACTACTAAAAAATAAGTAGTTTTTTTTATAAAAAAATAAGCAAACTTGTTACATTTAATGTAACCCGTTACATAACCTCTTGCGTTCATTCCTTCTTATTATTAATTATGTTATTTTATAGGTGTAATGTTAAGCACATTGCATTGAATATCAAATAATCATTAAGCGCTTATAGTATTTGATATTCTAATTGTTATGGATTGTATTGAAGTAGGCCGCTTTGATACAATTCAAATATTGCTTATATACGAAATATATTAAGAAGGGGAAATGGAAAATGATAAAAAGATTAAACAAGAATTTTTTTGCAGCTATTCTGACCTTTGCGATGGCAATTGGTATGATAGCACCTGTAAATGTTGCAGCGAATGACGAATACTTGAATTTTGATCAGGATTCAATTTATGCAATTGTTTCAACTACAACTGGAAAAGCATTAAATATTAAAACAGCTAGCTGGACATCACCTGCAGAAGCAGATGGTGAATATAATGCTAAGACAAATAAAATAAGTAACTCATCACAATTTATGTTTATTAATGAAAATGATGGTTCAGTAACAATTAAGTATACTGGTATAAATGATGGGCAAGATTATTACTTAAGAACAGAGTCTGGGCAAACATATGTATGGGCTGATACTAGAAATGAAGATACCACAGCTAAGTATAAAATAACTAAAACGGCCGATAACCAAGGTATTATTGAAAGTATGAAAAGAACTAATGAATATCTTTCAATTGATAGTAAAGGAAAATTAGTCTATACAAGTGATAGAGATTTGGCTGAAAAATTTAATTTTGTCAAAAATCCTGGAATTATCAGTAATATCGCTTGGATTGAAAATGTGGCTACAGGAAAGTTAGTAACATTTGCTGATCAGCCAGATGAAAACTTTTCTGCAATTAAGGTAACTGGAGATGCTGGTAATATAGGTGATACTGAAAAGTTTAAAGTTACTTTTCACACTAATGACAATGGGATTAAAAATGTAATTTCATTTGAATCGGTTAGTAAACCAGGTTATCAAATTGCATCAGCTAAGTGGGTAGATGGCGCTGTACCTACCATTGGGTCATATAAAAAAGTGGGTGGTGGCTGGGAAGCTGTCGCAGTTGAACCGATTGGAAATGGATTGTTTGTATTAAAGGATGCAGCTACAGGAAAATTGGTTACTGCAAATAATGATGAAGTTCTAGAAGGTGGTTATGAAGGGGAATTAACTGATCGAGAAAAATTTATTATCCATAATGCTATTGATATTGCTGATGTCACAGATTTAAAAGCAGATGATAGCTCAAGAACTGAAACCACAATTGATCTTACTTGGACAAATCCGAATAGTTTATATACTGATGTAACCTTATTTAAAAAAGCTTCAAATGAAGTAGTGTTTGATAAAGTTGCTGATGTAACTGGAAAAAAAAGCTATCAAGTAACTGATTTGAAAGCGGGGATGCAATATAGTTTTAAATTAGAATATGTAAATGGAAATGGAAATTTATCAGATATTAATAATCCGAAAAATGAAAGTGCTGAATTGAAAGTTAGTACAAGAGCAGGAGCAAAACCAGCGACACCAGCAGATGTTAAATTAGTTGAAAAAGATGGTGAGTTCACAATTAGCTGGGGAGCTGCTGAAAATGCAACACACTATCAATTGTTAAGAGCAGATAGTATGCTTGGGGAATATAATGTCGTAGAGACTGTAACTAGAGATAGTACTTCTGTTACTGTTGCACCTATAGGTGATAAATACGAGAATTATTATCGCATCATTGCTCTAAATAATGGACAAAATAATGATGATGATTTATCAAATGCTGAAATTTCGGAACGTTCTGAGTATGTATCTCTAGAAAAGAATATATTTGGAGAACATACGTTGTTCTTCTCACCCAAAGATGATGTAGCACAACTTGATAAAATATTATTAGATTTATTCAATCAACAAAATGATAGAGGAGCAGATGCTCAATTTAAAGGGCAACAATACCAAGTTTATTTCAAACCAGGTGATTATACTGAAACTACATGTATGTATTTAGGGTTCTATACATCATTTAATGGTTTAGGAAAAATACCAATGGATGTTAAGTTAAATAATATCGCAATTCCATCTTATCTAGATGGTAATAATGCTACTTGTAATTTCTGGCGTTCTGCAGAGAATCTAGCTGTTATAAATACTGGGAATGAACAAGGAAAGGCTGGCTTCGATTGTAATCTTGCCCGACCAGAATATTTTAACTGGGCAGTAGCTCAAGCTGCACCGCTTCGTAGAGTATATTCAAGTCGTCCGGTTGGATATGACTGGAATTATGGATGGGCTAGTGGTGGATACGTAGCAGATTGTATGTTTGAAGGTGTATTTGAAGATCAAGGAAATCAATTATCAGCTGGAACATATAGTGGACAACAATTCTATACTAGAAATAGTAAATTGACAGGAGGCGGATATGGAACTACTTTAAATAATTTCTTCCAAGGTGTTGATGCTCCTAATTTACCAACTGAAAAAGATGGTGATGCTTTAGCTAATGGCAATGGATATTCAAATTGGGGTAAAGAAGCTGCGAATGGGGAACAGCAAGTATTCACAAATGTTGAAAAAACAAAGAAACTTAGTGAAAAGCCATTCCTATATTTAGATAATGGTGAATATAAGATCTTTGTTCCTGACTTACAAAAAGATACATCTGGTACAAGCTGGACTAAAGATGGTGATATGGGTAAAGGGAAAAGTTTATCTTTAAGTGAATTCTATATAGCTAAGCCAAGTGATTCGGCTAAAACAATTAATGAACAATTAGATAAAGGTAAAAATATTTATTTCACACCTGGAACATATCATGCTGAAGAATCAATTAAGGTTAATAAAGCAAATACGATTTTAATAGGTACAGGTATGACTTCAATTATTCCTGATAATGATGAAGCAGCAATGGAAATTGCTGATGTAGATGGTATTAAAGTAGCTGGCTTGATTTTTGATGCTGGTGAAAAGGATTCAAATTATTTGTTAAAAGTTGGACCTGCTAATAGTGATAAAGATCATTCTGCTAATCCAACTATACTACAAGATTTATTCTTTAGAGTTGGTGGAACTACAGCTAATCCAACACGTGCAAAAAATGCATTAGAAATTAATAGCAACGATGTAATTACTGATCATTTCTGGATTTGGCGTGCTGACCATGGTAATGGTGTAAGCTGGAGTGGTAATGCTGCTGATCATGGTTTGATTGTTAATGGTGATAATGTAACATGTTATGCATTATTCAATGAGCATTTCAATAAATATGATACATTATGGAACGGTGAAAATGGTGCAACATATTTTTATCAAAATGAAAAATGTTATGATCCTATTAGTCAAGAGGCTTGGATGTCACATAATGGAACAGTAAATGGATATGCTGCTTATAAAGTAGCTAATGATGTTAAGGAGCATTATGCAGTTGGATTGGGAATTTATAATGTATTTATTTATACTGGTGAAGATTATGATTCTTCAAAAGTGCAAATTCAAATGGATAGTGCAATTGAAGTACCAAATAGCAAAGGTGTAATTATTGAAAATGCATGTTTACAAACATTTGCTGATGAAAATAAAGTATTACAAAAATTTAATCATATTATTAATGATGTTGGTCCTGGTGTAAGCAGTGGAACTGATAAAGATGATTTTGCTATTAAAGGTGAAGGCTGGTCAAGAAAATTCTTATTAAATTATTGTGATGGAACTGCTGTTTATGGTAAGATGCCAGCTGCTGATCAAAAAGGAAAATTTATTGGAACAGTAACTGAAGAAAACATAAAAGCATTAGGTGATGATAATATTGATACAAAAACATTGAGTGATCTATATAATGTGAATAAGGATAAAAATGAAAATAATTATACAGTTGATAGCTGGAAGGTATTTGTGAAAGCGTTAGATGATGCTGGTAAACAATTGAATGCTGATTTAAAATATGCATATCAAAAAGATTTTGATAGTGCAAAAGATGTATTGAATGATGCTATTGATAATTTAGTATTAGTTGGTGCTGATTATAGTAAAGTTGATAGTATCAAGGCTGAAGCTGAAAAAGTTTTAGCAAGTGATAACTATACTAAAGATTATTACACAGAGGCAACAAGAGCGACATTTGATAAAGCTAATAAAGCATTAAATGATCTTGCTGATGATTTAACGATTTTAGAACAGAATAAAGTTGATGATGCAATTGAATTATTGACTGAAGCAATTAATGGTTTAACATTAAAAGGTGCCGATTATAGTAAATTAGATGTAGTTAAAAAGGAAGCTGAAAAAGTTTTGATAAGTGATAATTATACTAAAGGTCACTATACAGAAGAATCGAAAGCATTGTTTGATGAAGCTTATGAAGTGTTAAGTAGTCTTGCTGATAATTTAACAATTATTGATCAAGGTATGGTTGATGAAGTAGTAAAGGCATTAGATACTGCGATTAAAGGTTTAACATTAAAAACTGAAGAACCGGGGCAAATTGTAAAACCAAATGAGCCTGGTCAATCAACAAAACCAAGTGACAGCAGTAGTGCTAAAACAGGCGATGATCAAATGATTTATGGTTATGGAATTGTTACTCTCCTTGCACTGGGTGGTTTAATGATGTTAAAAAGACATCATACTAGCTAGTGGAGAAGAATTATGAAAAAAAGTAAAATTATAAAGGTAGCAATACTCGCACTATTTAGTGCGGTATTGCTCACATTAAATAATGTAGGAGCTATTTCAAGTAATCCATATAATGATTGGAAAACTTCAGCGATTAATTATCCTAATAATGGGCAGTTAGTTCCAGCGGGACCAATTACAATAACCTGGGATAGATTAAGTATTGATAGTCATGAAGTAATTGGTTATGAGGTATATCTTGATAATGTTCTTCAAAATTCAACAATTATTGATGAAGGTGATATTTTTAGTTGTGAAGTTTATACAACTAAAGTGGCACAGCATCAAGTTAAAATATTAGCTCAATTGAGCAATAATACTAAGATTTCAACTAGTGCTAGAAATTTTTACATATCTAAAAAAGGTATGGGTTTTTATAGTGGTAACGGCTACAGTGCAATTCAAGATGCACAAAATATGGGATTGTCTTGGTATTACAATTGGGGAACGGCACCAACGTATGCTGGTACTTGTCCAAATCAAAAGATAGATTTTGTTCCTATGATCTGGGGTGCCTATAATGGTTCAAACGAGCAATTAACAACAATTAAAAATGCGGGATATAAAACAGTATTGGGTTATAATGAACCGGATTTTGTAGATCAATCGAATGTTCCAGTAGCTACAGCGATTGCAAATCAACATTATTTTACAAATAGTGGTATGAGAATTGGGGCACCGGCAACGGCTATTCAGGCTCCTAATTCTGAATGGTTTAATGAGTATTGGCAGGGAATTAATACAGATGATATTGATTTTATACCTGTTCATAATTATCCTGGTAATATTGGAGTTACTGATAAAGAAATTAAAGACAATGCTAAAAGTTTTTTAAATTTTATTAATGAAACACATAATAAATTTAATAAACCGATTTGGGTTACAGAATTTGCGGTAGCTAATTGGGATCCATATTGGGATGGTTATAATGGTGCTAACGAAGCGAATAAAGCTGAAGTGAGAAAGTTTTTGAATTATGTTATTAATGGGTTCGATAATAATGTAGGACTAAATGATTTAGAATTTGTTGAGCGATATGCCTGGTTTTCATTTGATGCACTAGATCGTTATGGTGGTGATTCAGGATTATTTAATACTAAAGCAGATCATGATAAAAATAGCATGTTAAAAATTGGGACATTAACAACTTTAGGAAATGATTATCGTAATCTTGGTAATCCAGAAGGTTATATATTGCCGAACTTAATGGGGGAAATAGAACCGTCTATTGAAGATGAATATGTTGATGATTATGTTAATGTCATGATTAATGGTCGAAGTGAAAACGTGGTATTGGGTAGTAAATTTGATAAAATCGATACGCCTGTTAAAGATGGATATGTATTTAGCGGGTGGTATAGTGATGAGGCGTGTACTAAAGAATATGATTTTGATAGTATTGTCACTGATAATGTCACAATTTATCCAAAATGGCTTAAGATGCATACAGTAACAATTGATGGTATAGATAATAAAGTAATTGATGGCAATACAGCGGTTAAGCCTCTTCCTTCTGTTAAAGATGGTTATGTATTTAAGGGATGGTATAGTGATTCAGAATATAATAATAAATTTGATTTCAATGAGCCAATTAGAGGCGATATTGCAATTTATTCAAAATGGGTAAAATTGGTAACGGTTTCGGTTGATAATAATAAAGTGCTGATTGAAAGTGGTACAGTTTTATCAAGGCCAGATATGCCAATAAAAAATGGGTATACTTTTGCAGGGTGGTACAGTGATGAAGCGTGTACTAAAGAGTTTGATTTTGCTAAGCTATTGTTAGAAGATGTGACGATTTATACTAAGTGGAAAAAAGTAATTGATCCAATGGAAAAAGAAGACCAAACCACTTCAATTAATAGTGTTAAAACCGGCGATAATTTTGCAATTCAAGGTTATGTCCTAGGTTTGATTGGAGTAATGGTGGCAATTGTAATGATGCAAAAAAAATATAATAAATAAAGATATTATGTATATAATTGACTACTTGATAAAAAACCTCTCCTCATTGAAATTTATCAAATTAAATACAAGTAGTTCAAGATGTTAAAAGGGAAGTGAAGGCCACTTCCTTTTTTGTGAAAATAAAAACAGTATTTACTATTGTTTGAATATTGTTTATAAATCAACGATTATGCAAAGAGTTCTTTCAAAATTATTATCAATTATTTTAGTATTTATAATACTGATATCTTTTTTGTAGAGCTCTAATGCCTTTTTTTCACGGCGATGCAGGCATCGATAACAGGATTCGATTATTTCTCCAGTATTTGTAGCGATTAAATAGTTATTGCAGTCATTTGTCAACAATTGACCTTTCAATAGTTCATCAAATATCATTACCTTTCCCCCTCTTGTTTTATGATATTAAAATATCATAATTAAAAGGTAAATAATATAGGTGGAATGATTGTTGAAAATAGTTACATTAGATGTAACAAAAAGAAGGCATTTTAGCCTTCTTGATCGATTGAAAATAAAGATATGATATCAGCTGTTGACATCTTAGTAATACTCCCGTCATTATTTTCAATAAAAATATTTGATAAATCTTGTTTCTGAGCTTGAAGTTCTTGGATTTTTTCTTCAATACTGTTTTTCATGATTAATTTATAAACTTGTACGTTATTGGTTTGACCAATGCGATAAGCACGGTCAGTTGCCTGGTTTTGAGCCGACATATTCCACCATGGGTCAAAGTGAATAACAATCGATGCTGCGGTTAGATTTAGACCGGTTCCTCCGGCCTTTAAAGAAATTAAGAAAACATCTGTATTGTCATTTTGAAAAGCGTTAACTAATTGATGACGTTTGATTTTATTGGTTGCCCCGGTTAAAACGTAATATGATATATCCTCTTTACGAAGTTCTTTTTCTAATAAATCTAAAGAGCTAGTAAATGATGAAAATAATAGAACTTTTTGATTGTTTTCTTTAGCTTTCTTTATTATATCTAGACAAGCTTTCATTTTTGAACTAGGACCAATAATTTCATTATATAGAATTCTAGCATCGCAGCAGATTTGACGTAATCGTGTCATCATTGCTAGAATTTGAATTTTATCAATTCGTTCAACGTCTAATGCTGTCTTAAGTTCGCTATTAATTTGACTTAAATTAGCTATATACAGATTTTCTTCTTCTTTATTAAAAGCAATCTTAATGTTATTCTCAATCTTATCAGGTAATTCTTCTAAAACTTCTTGTTTTGTTCTTCTTAAAATAAATGGTTCAACCATTTTCTTTAAACGAATTTGAGCATCTTTATCTTCATCGCGAACGATTGGACGCTCAAAATGTTCTCTAAAATAATTGTAATTATATAAATAGTTAGGCATCAAAAAATCAAAAATTGACCATAACTCTGCAAGTGAGTTTTCAATTGGGGTACCTGTTAGTGCAAAACGATGAGTACCATGTAACTCTTTTACTGCTCTGGCATTTTTTGTTGCTTGGTTTTTAATGTATTGAGCTTCATCGAGAACAATATATTCAAATTTAAATGGTTTATATAATTCAAAATCCCTTCTTATATAATCATATGATGTAATGATAACATCGTAGTTGTTTATTTGTTCAATCATCTTTTTACGAACGGATAATGTTCCACTAATACATAGGACATTGAGATCGTTTGAGAATTTTTTTATTTCATCCTGCCAGTTTAATATTAGGGTTGCTGGGGTTATTACAATACTAGCTTTGTGATTCTTTTTAGCGTCTTCTAATACAGTAATCATTTGTAAGGTTTTTCCTAATCCCATATCATCAGCAAGAATTCCTCCGAATCCATAATCGCTCATTGTTTTGATCCATTTATAACCAGTACATTGGTAATCTCTTAAAATATCACTGAATGGTTCAGGAACAGGATAATTATTGATATTGCAGTTAGTTAGATGGTTGATGAGTTCTTGGAATTGTTGGTTACGGTTAAAATTAATTGTTTCGCTATCTTGTATTAATTCGTTTAAGAATAATGCTTTGGATTTATCGACTATGATAGCGCCATCTTGAATATTTTTGTTTTCAAGATTTAAATCTTGAATTAAATTATAGGCTTCATTTAAAGTTTGATCTTCTAAATTCACAAATTCACCATTTTTTAAACGATGATAGGCTTTGTGTTTTTGGTATGATTCTAAAATATCTCGGATTTCATCTTTTGAAACATTAATACTGTCTAAATCAATCTCTAATAGATCATTTTTTAAACGGATACCAATGTTTAAAGAAATGTTTTTAGGTTTATTAATATTTTTAATGTCTTCACTGACAAATACATCACAATATCTATTTAATTTAGGCAAAATATTTTTTATAAAATAGTATATATCTTCATCGTTATTGGTGATTAAATACATATTCGTTAGTTCATCATATTGCGCGTAATCTTCAATCATTGCTAGTGCTGTATCAACGTTGAGTGGCAGCTTGGTTTCATAACTGTCAATATATTTACCGTCAAATAATATATTACCTTCATCATCACGATACTCAAGATTGATTGTTAAATCACCAAAGTTATTCAAATCAACGTAAGTAAGTAAAGTGATCACACTAGGCATATAATCGTCGATATTAGCTCCTGTAATGGCAATATAAGGTAAGATTTGATCAATGATATATTTGCCAAAATAACCAAAATCTTCTTTTGCGACAATGAGATTTTCTTTATCTAATTTAGAAATCAGTTTTTTAGTAATTTTAGACATTTTAAGACTGTAACGATTTAAAATGTTTTTGTCTAAATAATATAAATATTGGTTACCAATAATTAATTGGCCGCCTAATGGCAAAAGTGATATTTCAAAGTAATCTTCTTTATCTTCGATGTTGATTGTTAAATTATTTAGATCAATAGTGGTAAAAAACATATTGATGTTAAGATTTGTGAGATATGTTTCAAAAAATTCATCAATATTATATTTGTTAATATCAATAGAACGATATCTTTCAATATCATCAATAAATTCGCTATTATCCCGAATAAAATCAATTTGTTTTAATGCTTCTGAACTAAATGATTTACGATTGTAATCGGTTGTTAACTGACTACCGTAAGTATATACATTGTGATAACGATAGTTATATATGAATTCTTTAAGATTTTTTATTAAGTAAGTTTTATTTTGACCAATTCGATAACTGATCAAGATTCGATTAAATGAATAATTAATATTAGGAATTAAATCAATCAATGAATCATTTGTTAGTTGAGGATCTTGCTGATTAGTGTAGTCGGTAATTAATTTTTTTGATTCTTCGAGTTTTGTTTGAATTAATTTTTCTTCACGAACGCGTTCAAAGGCTTCAATTTTTGCTTTGTAATCAATTTTTTGATTAAACTGAAAAGGAATTTCAGACATTTCTAAACTATAAAATTTTAATAATAGTACCCCAATATGACCACATGCTAATTCATCATTATGGCAATAAGGGCAATCACATTCAAAATTATTTATTTTTCCTCCAGTATCTGCGACGATATGACAAGTACTACTACGACCATATATTTCAACAGTACCATCAATGTGGTACTCATTTCCCTGTTTTAGAACGGACATGTTTGTGATTACATTATCTTTATAATAACTGTGAGCAATTTTCCAGTTTTTTTCATTAAATATCCTATTTATTTCATCATCTTTAATATACATGTTCTTTCCCTCCGATAGAATATTATATCATTATTTTAATGATTACCAAATAGATAACATTAAAAAAAGATAAATAAAAAAAGATATTTTATGACAAGGAATAAAGTGTTATAATATGAATGCGGTTACTTATGCCGGTATAGCTCTAACGGTAGAGCAATCCACTCGTAATGGATAGGTTGCTGGTTCAAATCCAGTTGCCGGCACCATAATTTTATTTCAATAACTCTGTCTGATTATTTGGAAAGGTTATGAATGAATATATACGAAGCGACAAACTGTATTCTGTTAGTCGCTTTTTTTGTTATATTAAACATGTTTTGAAGGGAGGTGAGATTAAAATGGTGGCTAAATCGAAAATCAGTCAGGGAATTAAAAATTTACAAAATAACTTAGGGTTCACACGCGATGAAGCAATAAAAATAAGCTGTGACAACATTACGAAGTCTTTTCAAAAAAATCTAATACCTGCACTGATCGAACTGCAGGAAAGGTTCAGATACAGTTCTGCTTATCTCGATAACTTGTATCACCAGGAGAATGAATGCAGAAGCAGATGGTATCAAGGTGTTAAAAATACAGCATCACAAAATATAAAAATGAAGACGTTAATAAAACTCTCTACGGCGTTTGAAATGTCACCTGGAGAACTGATGGATTACATTATTGATTTTGACAAAAAGAAAAAATAGCCTCTCGGCTATTTAGATCTTACCCACTCGGCAAAGTGATAAGTCAAAACAGATAAAATCCATCAATATTCCCAGATGTCACTTAAGTGCAGCAGTGAAATATTAACGAGATCATAATCAGTAATTACTCACCACAAGGAGAGAGATTACATGAATTATCAGGATGCCCCCGCGCAAGCCCTGACGATACCACCAGTGTATCACCCAGTGTATCACCCAGTGTATCACCCAGTGTATCACCCAGTGTGCCACCCAGTGTGTCACCCTGTCTGTTTCTAAAAAAATTCTATCAATTTTTGGCCGCGTTTTCAAGTCAAAACCGGCAAATAGATAAAATAAAAATCATTAAAGTCCCTTTAATGTTAATTTAGACGAGGAGATTAGACATGCCTACTGCAGAGAAAATGGTAAATCAGGAAAAACTATACAACAACGGCAAGTTCGTTAAATACACCACGATCAAAGATAAAAAGTTTATTTATACATTTATAAAAGAAGACTGCTATTCAAATTCTTCTAATCTTGAAGCTGCAGTCAACAGACTTGTGGCTTATGAAGATACTGTTTCCAGAAGTAAAAACTACTGTGTTTATTTACAGGTGATGTATCCAAAGGATCTGTCAAAAAATGATCAGCATGAGTTTATAAAAAAATTCATGTTTGAAATAAGTCTGCATTATAAAAGACTGCTGTTTGCTTATAAGTTTGTAAGAAGAGGTAAAGGACACTACGTTGATGTTATTGCTTTTGAACGTGAGCTTTACATACGTGAACGGGAAATTGAAGAAGTCTATGCCCGTACTATGTTTATAAATAAAATCACCGGCAGAACATGCAGTAAAGATGATCCTGAGGCAGTCTGCAGATGCAAAAAGGGGGCAGTCAGAACCGATGAAAACGGATGTCCGGTAAAGAAAAAAATTCTGATATCTCCCAAGAAAACAAGATATTTCAATTATAACAGCAGTGATGATGCAGCAGTGAAAAAAGCCAACTTTAATAATTTCAGACTTCGTCTCTGCTTTAAGGCATCAACGGCTCTTTCTAAGATTTTCAGCGGATACCGGAATATACGTACATTAAAGTATGCAAAAAGAAGCTATGGTTTCAGCGATGTGCGAACAGTTAATACACAGATGTATAACGATGCAATCAGTGATATTAATAGCGAACTCTGGAAAATACAGCAGATATTAGCTTTAAGAGGGGCAGTGCTTGATAAGGAAGAGGCTCAGAAGCGATTCGACAGCATATGGTACAGTCTTGATCACATAAACAGCTATAAGACGATGAAAGCAAATACAAAAAACAGTTACAAGATCAATCTTTCGCCAACTGCATCGATCAACCAGAATACAGAAAAATATAAAGAAACCGTGAAACTGTTCAGGGATGCGTGTATGGCAAAGATACAGCACTGGTATGCTGTAGAATTTATATACAGCTGCAGGCGTATAGAGAAACGGACTGATTCAAAGAGCAACAGTATGATTTCTGACAATATTACATGGCTGATCAGAAACCTTACACACCTTAAAAATTATCAAATTTCGGACAATATGATACAGGCAGTTGAAAATTCAGTGAGCAGATTAAAAGCCTATAAAAAAGAGAAAAAAGTATTTAGATATAATCAGCAGAATATCAGGAACAGACTGGCTGCAGTTATAAATGCCGAGAACAAGGAGCCGGTGATTATTGGGCTTTTATCTGTTCTGAAACTGCAGAACAGAGGCATATAGACACAGGAAAAGGGGTGAGAAAATGAATGAATCAGGAAGATTAATCAGTGCAGATTTCCTGCTGCGACTGGCCAATGATGATCTAACTTCAGAGGAAATCCTAAAACTTTATTTTAAGTACTACTTCTGTCAGGGGAAAAACATAAGGGATCTAAGATTAGACTATATGAGACTAAGGAGCAGAGGGTGCAGTTCTGATGATCTTAGATATCTGAATTTCAATCTGCTTTCTAAAGAAAAGATTGAAAAAGCGATAGATAGTGTGAAAGACGCTGTCAATGAATTTATGATCAGAACTTTTGGATTGGAACTGAAGGAAAATACATGGAGGTAGAAAAGTGAAAAAAACAGGAGAGTACATTAGAAAAATAATTAATTCCAATTTCCCGGCATATATATTTCTGTTTATTTTAACAGCAGCACTGATTATAGATACAGCAATGATTGCAGTATCTATTGCAGCGTATGCAATAAGCGGGAATGCTGCAAATCTTGAAAATATAACAACATATGCCCTGATAATTTCGTTTGCATCTACAGTGAATGTATATCTTATCAAAAAAATAATGAAATAAAAATGTACCAGTGACTGGTACAAAATGGAGGAAAGAAAAAATGGCAAAAATTATAACAATCGTTAACCGCAAAGGCGGATGCGGGAAAACAACAACTACAAAAAACCTTGGCTACTCACTTGCTAAAAAAGGTTATAAAGTGCTGTTAGTAGATTATGATCCGCAGTGCAATACTACAAAAGGACTGTCCAAACGAAATTACAGGAAAACAGTTATTGATATGATGAGAGGAACTGATGTAAGAAGATGCATCTATAAGACACGGTATGATATGGATATACTGCCCGGCAATCAGTTTCTGGCATCTGAAGAAATAGCAGATCATGTGATAACAGATCAGATGAATCTGATTTTAAGAGATTATGATTTTATTATTAATGATACATCACCTTATTTTAATAAACTGACCGCAGAAATTCTATTTGCCACAGATATGGCAGTAATTCCAACTGTGGTTGAACCGGATTCCCTTGACGGGATGTCAACAACGATAAATGAACTTGAAGAACTCTGTGATTATGACATAAAATACAAGATCTTATTTACACAGGTCAATGATCTAAAAAGTACAGCAGATGATGTAAAAGTACTCGATGATAATCTGGATGATCTTGTGTTCGATACAAAAATAAGATTTCATCGATATGCGGTGAAGAGGGCAAGAATGAAGCAGCAGCCACTGGCCAAAAGATATCGCAGAGCTTCGGTAACCAGGGATTATGAAAAACTGGCCAATGAAATTGTAAGGGAGGCAGATTAATATGGCAAGCAGTATTTTAGGAGCATTTGAAGGAGTAAAAACTAAAAAGAAGAACAAAGATGATATTCAGTATATTTATTACAAAGATATAAGATCTGCACCAAAAAACAGGGATACTGGTGATATTGAAGAACTTGCAGAAGATATTGCTGAAGACGGCTTAGATCATAATCTGGTATTAAGAAAAATCGACGATGAGGATCATAAGTATGAAATAGTTGCAGGACACAGACGGTATCTGGCAATTTGTCATAACATTAATAAGGGTGATTCTACATATGAATACATTCCCGCAAAAGTAAAAAGCTATGATGATGTGGATGCCGTGAGACGTCTTCACTTGAACAATATAAACGGGAAGCCTTATACACCAGGCGAAATGCTTACTGCAATAGAAGACCTTAAGGAAGTCTACCGTATAAAAAAAGAACGCGGTGAAAAAATGCCGGGGAGAGTACAGGAATTAATTGCCAGAGATACTGGTCTGGGAAAGACACAGGTCGGTAATTATGAAAAAATTATCAACAATGCAGTTGAACCGGTAAAGGAACTTGTAAAGAATGATGAAATTACTTTAAATGAAGCACTGGAAATTTCGGAAATGGATGATGAAAATCAGATGAAGTTTGTTGAAGATAATGCGGGCGATATATCTTTAACAACTATAAAAGATTATAAAGAAACACTGTCTTTAGAAGAAGATACTTCAGATGAAGGTGAAAATGAAGATTACGAAGAGTACGGTGAAGATGATATTAATTGTGACGATTTTGACGATACAGATGATGATGACGATGATATCGACGAACCGTATAGCAAGCCGGAGAAAACTGATAAAAGTGTTACTCATTATTCAGTGTCAGAATTAGTTATTGAAATCCAAACAAACCTATATCTGCTGAAAAATAAGATAAACGGTGTTGAGTGGAAAAAAGAACAGATCATGCTTGAGGAAATGATAAAACTAATAACAGAGCTTAAAGAATCAGCAGGTGTATAAATAGAAAAGATATAGTAGAGGGGGGATTGTAATGAGTTATATAGATCTTTTGGATAAAAATAAAAGTATTCAGGCTGCCAGGCATGAAATGGAGCATTTCAGTGATCTGTATAAACTGCACGAATTCAAGGATATTTATGAAATAGGCAGCGGTACAGGAAATGATTCTGTTATAAGCATTATAAACTGTCTGAATTACGATGCAAAGGAAATTAATAAAATAGACAGGCGGGACCGTCAGCTTGAATATATTCAAAAAGTTCTTAAAGCGATATCCAAGCTGAGTGATAAAGATGAGCTTGAATATATCTATTATAAATATGTGAAGTTTTTAAGAAATATTGAAATCGATGAAATGTTGAACAAGAGTCCGCGATCACGAGCTCGTCTTGCCTCTAAAGCATTGTTTAATATGGCTCTTTTACTGAACGTCGAAGTGTATGAAGGCGAGGATAAAGCATGAGAGAAGAACGTGTGTATCTGGGGCACATCACTGAGTTCCAGGATAAAAAATATTATTTTAAAGGTACGGCAGAGAATATCGCAAAATTCATTATACAGAATTATCAGTACAGCACTGTAATTACTGATAACGATGGCGCAATAATCTGCAGGTCAGTTGTCGGAGGTTATCTAGATGCAGATAATAAGGAAGTAATGGCTGATATATTACCTATTTTACTTAAATATCAGCGCGGAGAAAAATTTACGGAACTTGTATTTGAAGAGAAAGAAGAAAGAAACTATTACTCTGAAGAGCTAAATGTACCAGTGACTGGTACATTTAGCGAACCAAAAGAAGCTTCAGGTGGCAAGCCAACGGATAGTCTTATAAAAAGGAAATATTTTCTTTATCAACGTGATTTGACCGAAGAACGGGTGCGGATTCTATATGAAGAATTAAAGGGGAGCGGATACAGTGTCTTAAAAGTAAAAAATAATGGTCTGTATTCACTGTACTGCAGAAAGAGAAAAGTTTTTGAGGGGAGGAGAGGAAATGGATAAATTTAATTCAGACTATGAAAAATATTTAGAAAAAAATGGAATAGGTGTTGTGAAAAACAACTATATAATCTGGTATCAATGTTATGGTACATATATAGGGACTAAAACTGTCTATAATCCTGATATGACTGATTATTATGAAATCCCATGTGAAAAGAAGGTTGCAATATCGGAGCCAATAGAAACAGATATTGTATTTTATACAAAAAGTGAAGCAGAAAGATACTGTGAGGAACATACTGATGAGGATGTTGAATATTGGTTTGAGACAGAAAAGGGCGGGGTGAACGAAAAATGAGTGATTACTTGAAATATCTTCAAGAAAAACGTGCGGAAGTATTAAAAAAAATTAAGCCGATATGTGAGGCATTTGGAATAGAAGATTATGATTATATTGTTAGCGATAAAGGGCAAACAGAAATATTAAGAATAGGAACTACAAAAATAGGATGTTCCTGGAATTCTATAGATGCTGTTGTACAGGAATTAGTGGGTTACTTGTTCGTTTTTTATTTTAGAGAAAGAGCGTTAGGGCACTTTAAAACGCAGGTGTTCAATGAAATAAAATGTTACTGGCTTAAATAATAAATGTACCAGTGACTGGTACAAAGGAAGAGGTGAAAATTATGAACGAAAACAAAGACAAGATTTATGATGATGCAGACAGTAGAAAAAAATTATATAAAAAAGATATATTGTTTAAATCTGAAGGACATGGCGAAAAGACGATAATTGATAGAGCTGAGTTTGAAAAGTGGGCTAAAGAAAATGGGAAAATTATTATTGATCCCTTGGATAAATTTATGAATACGATGAAAATAATTGAACTTATGAAAGAAAAAAATATAACAGTATATAAATTATCAAAAATGACAAATTATGATCGTACAAATTTAAAAAAAATATTAAATGGAGAAATAAAAGAGCCAACAATATCTACTGTAATAGCTATTGCAGATGCATTAGAGGTAAACATAGATGAGATAGTAATTAGGCATAACTAAAAATAAATATCATAGGGGAGAAGTAAAGATATGAAAGAAATATTAAAAATTATTTATATAGCAGTATGTTTAGCAGTTTGTCTATATCCTATATACAGATGGATAGAAGATGCAGTATATGAAATAGGATCTTATTTCAAACATATTCATCATTCGGACAGTTGCAGTAATAAAATTGCAAGGATAGTAATTTTTATCAGAGATTTATGGGAAGCTATGTCAGTTGATGGGCATAAATATTCTCTTTCCACAGTAATGTTTATAGGAGTTTGCGACGCAATTTTACTTTCACTTTTTGCTGCACTTGGTTATTATCTGTTTTTGTTCTGAACAGCCATAACTGAAAAAGCATGAATAAAAATGTACCAGTCACTGGTACATTCTGAAGTTTATTATTAGTAAAATTAAACAGTCTAAATAATGCTGTGATTTCTTATATACTTTATATAAGATTACTGTTATTACATATAAGAAAATAGATAATTTGGAAAAATTATAAAAAATGCAATAAATATAATCAACCCCCAACTGTATACAGAACTATTTGCAGATACCAGTAGTAACTTTTTCTTGCGCGATGCAAAGATTATGTCGATTAAAGGAATTACAGCCAAAAGTATCTGGCCGATATTTATAAGAACGTAAGCATAAATGAAATTTTGTGGTATACCTAAATTGGAAAAGAAACTTGGATCTTTCAAAATTGAAAAGAAATCATCAGGTACATTCTGTACTGCTAATGTTACAGTGTTCCAGTAAGCATCAGGCATAAAGAAATGTGTCATGTATATTGAAGATAAAATTAAAATAAGAAAAGAAAAAAGTAAATATTTATCTTTTTGCAAATATAACGATTTATCTTGTCTGATTGATCGTACAAAAAAAACTTTATGCAAAACTAACAAAGCACCAGTAAAAATTAATAAAACAAGATCATAGTTTTGACATACTTTTCTAAAAAACAGAAAAATAAGTGCGATAATAATAGTTATGGCGATGACCGTAATTATGAATAACAACAGGCTTGAAAAAGAGTCATTTCCTGAAGAAGTAGTACGAGAATAATAGTGGTTGTATGTTGTTTTGTACTGTTTGTTTGTGAGATTTAAAGTCACATTACCGTTATTGGAAAATGAATTATTTTTTACTAGTTGGTTACTTAAATTACCATTTGTATTATTTTGTGTAACTGATTTGCGAGTTATCTGCTGATATCTTGTTTTTACTGCTTCTTTTTCACTGACTTTCTTTTTAAGAAATTTGTTAAGGATTGAGTTTCCAACAAAATCAATTAAAAAAGCAACAATAGGTGCAAAAAAAATTTCAAACATTAAATAAAATCCACCTTTCAAAAATATAATTCTATTATAGTAGTAATATTACTTCGTTTCAACGTCTTGATAGAAAAATTATAATGAAGAAGTTAAATTAAAAATGAAAATATAGTTAAACAGTACAGAATGAGTAAAACAGTTTATAAAAAGGAAGGGATAAAAATGATTATGATTATTGAAGCGGTTCTGGTCGGTGTTGCCGTGTCGACTTTTATATTTGGAATGACTGGCTTTTCAGTGTTTATGAATAAGATGGAGGAAGCGGATAATATCAAACAGGGATTAAAAATGCTTGCATTTGCTATACTCAGTCTGTTAAGTTGCTGTGCAGTTATATATGTTTTAATGGAAGTGACTGAAATAATTAGAAAAATAATCTGGTAGAGTTTAAATTGCAAAGGGTAAAAGTATGGGCAATACAATAAAGTCGGGAAACTTTGGAGAATATGAATTAAATATATTCGTAGAAAAAATAATATTTGTTAATGAACAGATACCTGAAGCTGGCCGTGAAGGAACTGTTCTATGTAACTGCGGTGGTAAAGTACACTATGTCAGAAATTACTATAATAATCACTTGTGGTGGAACTGTAATAAATGCGGCTTTAGTTTTGGTCAGTGATGATCTTACTAGTTATAAGATGGAATGGTGAAGAAAATGAATAAAATTGAAAAGTTAAAAGCGGAACTAAGACACTATGAAAAGAAATATGAAGAATTAATAGAGGGTCATGTACAAAGTGAAATTAATAAGGTGGATTCCGATATTAAGGCAAGTATATCATATATTGATTTAGGTAGGATTCAAATTGATTATAAGCAATTTAGATTTTCATTCAGATATTTCTTTTATACAGACGGCGAGCTTTTTTTAAGAGGTAATGGAAAATATATAGATCATGGATATGGCTATGCAAAAGAAAAGAATAAAGAGCGTGAGAATGCGTATTACTATGTGCGTTCGATACTAAAAAGTGTTTTAGAAGATAGTTAGAAAAAGAGGTGGAATGAAAATGTATGTAATCAAATATGATAGGGATATTTATGCAGGAACATATAGTGATATGGATGGATGTTATCTTTATCCAAGCTGCGACATTAATATGCAAAAGCCGAAAATTTTTAAAACACTAAAAGGTGCAGAAAAGCATCTTAGTAACTTAAAAAATAAAGTTGTTTATGGAAAAAATGCTGATGTATATAATTTTAAGATTATTGAATGGTCTGAAAATGATTTAGAATCACATTTGATGAGTATTGGAGTTAAACCTGGTAAAAATGATGATCCACAAAACAGTAATACTATTTCACCAGATAAAAAGTTAGAGAAGTATTGGAAAAAAGTATTCAAACCATTGAAAAATGAAGAAATAGAAATTACAAATATCACAGTATCTGATAATGTATGTACAATTAATTATTTGATGCCTTATTGTACAAGTAGCGAAGAATATATATTCCAAGCTGACATAGATAAGGAAAAAGCAGTTGGTGGATTTTGTAACACAGTAGAAGAAAAAGCAAATGAAATGATTGTTATGATTAAAGAGTGCAGCAATATAAGAAATCTATTTTAATAGCGGATAAAAAAGAAAGGTGAGTAAATTAACAAAGGAAGAATGTACCAGTGACTGGTACATAAAGAAAGCAAGGAAAATATAGAGATGACTGGAATGACGATCTGGCCGTATTGATTGCGATAGTTCTGACAAATCGATTGATTGTTTTTTTAGTAGTTATTAGCAAGATGAAGGGAGTGGGTGATATTAGGTTGGAATCAAAAATTCTTGTATTTACTATGCTGAGTCTGTTAAGCGGTTTTGCAACAGCGTATAAGTGTATATTTTAATTGGATAATTATTAATAATATGATGATGATTTGAATTTAAACTTGCAAAGGAGACAGTAAAAATGTGCAATACAATAAAGGCAATAAGTTATGAAGAATATGTAAACACTCCCTCGTTGAGAAACGGTTATAACGATACACTTGTAAAGTGTCATCTGTACAATTACGGGTGTATCTTTGTTGAAACAATACTGGGGGTTACAGATGTCATGGAAATTGAAGAAGTTGAATATTTAGATGACGTGATCAAGAGTGAGATAACAAATAATCAGGGTACATACTGAAAGAATTAGCTGCTCTGTTAGATGAGTCTATTGAATTACTTGAGAAATACGAAAAGAAGATCCAGGTTAATGGATACTTAGTATAAAAATGTACCAGTGACTGGTACAAATGTTAAAGTTGAGGTGAAAGGAATGGAAAGAATAGCTGTTGAGCTGTTTAAAGGAAGACATAAATTTGAAGATATAGAAGGATGTATTTTCAATAAAGAGCTTAGAGATGTTAAGAATATGTACTATATGCAAATGTCAATTAAAAAGGCAGTCGATGCATTAATGAAGAGACATGGGATTCGTGAATATAGAGATATTGAACTGGACGTCTATGTAACAGGACTGACAGTGGCGCTTGTAGAAGTGATAAATTTCTGCAGCCTGTATGACATAAAACTGGTACTGTATCATTACGACAAATATACAAAAAACTATTATACTCAGGATGTGTATTTGAAAAGACAGCAGTACGTTTAAACAGATAAAAATTTTGCAGAATGAAAGATTTATTGCAAAAAAACTTTAAAGACCTAAAAAACGGATTTTAACAAGAAAAATATATTAAAAAAATTTCAAAAAAGTTCAAAAAAATAAGCTTGTCAAGGGGTGAAAATTCATTGGTATAAATTTATAAAATGAGAAAAAATTTAGGAAAACAACTAATATAATGATAAAATTTATGAAAATAATAATGAGTTGGCACAAAGTTGGCACAAAAGGTGGCAAAAAAGTGGCACAAAGTTGGCATTTACAATGACTAAAAAAAGTGATAATATGGTATCATACAGAAGTATACAGGAAACAGAGATGTTCCTAAACAGAATATATGAAGTAATGTACCAGTCACTGGTACATTTTTTGTTGTAATTAATCCGCCTGTAAATAAACAGTAGAGAACTCCCCATCTCGGCGGATTGATATATACAGCTAATAATTATTATTTTCTAAAAATTCATAGTATTGAAATCAAATAATATAGAGGTATTAGAGTTTCTATACTGTCTAAGCAGATTGAAAAAAATTAAATAGATATATATAATAAAATTAGGGATAAGGAGAATGAGGTAAAATGAAGGTTATTGAAAAATACTTGGATACAAAAAATAAAAAAATTGCTGCAGGTGTAACTGCAGCGGTTATTATTGCAGCTGTTGGGGGTGGTACTTACTGGGCACTTAGAGATACAGCGCCGGAGCTTTTATTAAAGAACAGTAAGACGATTACTGTTGAATATGGTGAAAAATATGAACCAAAATTTGAAAATCTGGTCAAAACGAATGGACTTGATAAAGAAGATGTTCATACTCTGCAGCATAACACAAAAATTACTTCGGATTTAAAAAATGAAAAGGTTGAAATCAAGGATGAAGCAGGCAATGTCACAGGTGTAGAAGAAAAAGAATATCCGGCTGTTGGAAAATATACCATTGAGTTAAAATATTACGGGGATACTTTTAAACAAAAGGTAGAGGTAAAGGATACTAAAGCCCCATCCTTGACAGCACCTGAAAACATAGAAATCCTGCAGGGAACGGATTTAAATACTTTTGATTTTAAATCACTGTTGCCAGTTACTGATTTTTCTGAAATAAGTGATTATACATTTGATCTTTCAGGTATAGATGCAAATGTGCCAGGTGAATATACATTAAAAGTGTCTATTCAGGACAAATATGAAAACAAAACTGAAAAAGATGTAAAAGTAACTGTTACTACATCGCCGGCAGTAGCTTCTGATGAGGTGGTAGTACAGGAAGAAGTTACTAATCCAGATGGGACAAAGAGTATAAAGAATACAGTTAAGAAGAAAACAGATGCCGGAGGGAATAAGGTAGTAAGCAGCGGTTCAGGATCGTCAGGCGGAACAGGTTCTTCTAATTCGTCAGGAACAGCAGGAGGGAACAGCGGAACGACTGGAGGAAACACAGGCGGTAGTAATAAGCCTTCAGGTGGAGGATCAACCGGAGGAAACAGCGGTGGTTCAAGCTCAGGTGGTTCGTCATCAGGCGGAAATACTGGAGGATCAACGGGCGGAAGCACAGGTGGAAATACAGGTGGAAGCAGTGAAAATAAACCGGTTCAACCGCCGAAAGTATGGGTTTACTGGGCTGAATGTTATTGGTGCCATTTTAGAACAGAGTCAACTGTTTCATCGAGGGATGCAGTAAATAAACTTGAAAATGACTTTAGCTGTACAGGAAATGAATATGGTATACATGGAAGATATCATTATGGTGGGTATGAAAAGTAGTTTTGGATTAATTTAAATATGTATAAATTAAAATGGATATTCAAACCATAGATAAGGCAATCGAAAGATTGTCTTTTTTATTTGAATGGTTATTCAATGTGTTTGAATGTAAAACCTATATCAGAGAAGTAAAATGATGTTTTAAACTTGCATCATAATAAATAGTCCTAAGCACGACGATAAAAGGCAAATATAGTAAAGGATAAGCGTATTTATGAAGAAGAAATCAATGTTTTCTGTAATGTGCAAAACAGTAATGGTGCTCCTGACGATGTTTTCCCTGTCGTTTAGTAATCAGATCAGCGTAAAGGCATGGGACAGCAGCATACCGCACGAATTTACCAGAGTAAAAAATATTCGCTATCCAGAATGGTGGGCAAGAAAAGTACCAGGCTTGAGGGGATGGAGTACATATTCGACAAAATATAACGGACAGTGGGCATACTGTCTTGAATCAAGTAAGAATACTCCACCAAACGGGCAGTATGTTGGCGAGGTTATTGAAAATAACGAAGCTGTAAGAAAACTTATGTACTATGGCTTTGGAGGTCCCGGTGCTACAGGAGAATTTGCTCCAGGATATGATTTAAAAGCAGCAATATGTCCTAATGACAGTTATCTTACTAATGATGATGTTAAATATTTGCTGACACATATATTTTTGAGCGGTGCCTACAGCGGGGACTGGAATGGATTCAGTGAGTCAGGATTCAATGCTGCTTTTGGAGGAACATATGGCACTAACATAATGAATATATGCAGAAGGATAGTTGCGTTGCCGGAGCCGGGATATGCAAGATTTACACCAAGTCCTTCACAGGATGGAATAATTTCTAGTTTTACTGCTAATTTAGATATAGCAAATAATATTCAAATTACAAATACTGTTAAATTTGATGCAGGAAATGGTGCAACGGTCAATATACCTCTCAACAGTGATGTTACTATACATATTGCAGGAACAACAGCAACGCAGACTGGCGGTACGGCAGTTGTATATGGAGGACAGAGTTTTTATTTTACTGCCCCTTTGAACGGATCGTCGGATATGCCTTTGACTAACGTAACCGGGAGTCAGTGTGGCAGGTTTACAGCTTTAGCAATAAAAACTGGTTCGGGTTCTAATCAGACTGAAGGAACGTGGGTATGGGATCCAGATGTTATGAAATTATATACTCAGATAAAGTGGATTCATGGAACTGAGATACAAATAAGCAAAAGTGATAATTTTGGAGAAAATGTGGCTAATGCAGGATTCGAGTTGAAGCAGTGGAATAAAAATTCAAATACATTTGAACAGTTTGCTTCTCTGAGCTATGACGCACAGAATCAGGTATATAAAAGCGGTATGCTTCAGCGTACAGATACAAATGAAGGAAAATTCAGGATAGAAGAAACTGTACCAGATGGTTACAGTGAATCGAGCCGTTATATCAAGGAATTCAGTCTCTATGATGCTGAGGAAAGGAAGGTATTCAATGCTCAGATGGAAGGGCAGGAAGTAACTGTTAAATTTTCGTCAATGCTGATGGACAGGCATAATATTTTATTTGAAGTGTCTGGAGTTCCTGAAGCGGTAACGCTTGTAAAGTTCCCGACATGGTCTGTGGCAGGAGGACAGGATGACATTCAGTGGCTCGAACTTTCTAAGGACAGTGATGGAGTATGGCGGGCATGGAAACAGATGCCGGAAGACGGCGAGTACTATATTCATGCTTACTACAATACTGCAAGTCAGGAAAACAAGGTAAGTTTTACAACGTCCTACACCCCGGAAGCGCCTGTAATGAATGCAGTTAACAACCGTATTATGGGTAAAGTCTCGGTTGTCAAAAGTGATGAAGAGACAGGAAAAAAACTGGGAGGTGCAGTTTATAACATTACTGCAAAAAATGATATTCTCTCCCCTCAGGGAACTGTTATAAATAAAGCGGGAGATCTGGCAGGAACACTTACAACGGATGAAAACGGGTATGGTGAGTTAAATGGTCTTCATCTGGGACAGTATATTCTTAGTGAGGTGAAGCCGCCTGATGGATATCATACCGGCAAAGATATTGAGTTCAATCTGACTGCAGAAAACAACTCTGCTGATATAGTGAGCAGCGAACTGAATGTTACAGACCGTCCAAACCGGTTCAAAATAAAAAAAGTCGATAAAGATACAGGCGAAGCGCTTAAAGATGCGAAGTTTGAAATTTATGATGCTACTGCTGATAAAACGGCAGGAAGCCTGGTAAGTAATAAAAACGGAGAAGCAGAATTGAGCAGACTGAAGCCGTCGCTGTATTATATTTGTGAAGTAAAGGCTCCTGAAGGTTATAAGCTGAATGAAACTAAATATTATTTTGAAATCGACAGTCTTGGAAATGCATCGGTTTCAGATATGAACAGTACCGAAAGCAGCGGTGCTTTTTTTATTGATGAAAATGGTGATTTGACAGTTACTGTTAAAAACGAGATCAACTTGTGGAACTTAAGACTTGTTAAAAAGAATGATGCCGGCAAAACACTGGAAGATGCAGAATTTACTTTGTACAGGGATAAAGACTGTACCGATCCGATTGGAAAGGGGACAACAGATGAGAATGGAAGAGTAAATTTTGACCGAATAGTAGCAGGAGAGTATTACCTTCTTGAGACAAAGGCGCCTGCGGGATACAGAAAAATTGAAGATCCTTTAAAGGTTTCATTAAGAAGCGAGGATGGGAAATTCAGTTTTTATATAAATGATGAAGCAGTGAAAGTTCCAGAAGGCACTGAAGAAAGCTATACCCTGGATGTCGATTATGGATGGTATCTCATTGACGAAGTCACAAATGTTGAGGGTACACACAGTGCAGCATCGCTTTGTATGGTAAACACTTCTAATCCAGATATGACAGTCGATATAAAGTCGGATTTCCCGGTTATTCAGAAACAGATCCAGGAAGATGACAATAGAAAAAATATCGGGATAAACAGTGATGGATGGAATGATGTGGCCGACTTTGAAATAGGGCAGACAGTTCCCTACCGGTATAATTCATATGTACCTGATATGAACGGTTATGATACGTATTATTATGCAGTCCACGATAAAATGAACAGTGCACTTACTTTTGTTCCAGACAGTGTAAAAGTTAAGATAGGAAGCATGACGCTTCAAAAAGATACAGACTATCGTGTGGTTACTGAAGGTATTGATGACGGTGAAACATTTCAGATTCAGATCATGGATCTAAAAGCGGTGATAAACAGGTATTACTACAGTGATGAAGCAGGGAGCAAACCGGAAACTGAAAAAGTATATGGTCAAAAGATTCTGATTGAATATGATGCTGTTTTAAACGAAGATGCTCAGCTTGATACAGGGCGTCCAGGATTTGAGAATGATGTAAAACTTGAGTACAGTAACAACCCGGATGCTGATGGTGCAGGACAGACAGGCGAGACACCATGGGATACAGTTGTATGTTTTACATTTAGAATGAATGGTATCAAAGTAAATGATCAGGTGCCAGAAAGAAAACTAGAAGGAGCTAAGTTTAAATTATACAGTGATAAAGACTGTACTCAGGAGGTATATGTAAAAAAGGCTTCCAAGAGCGATGGATACACCGTTATCAGCAGGGACAGTGTAGCAGGAAGTGCATCGCCTTCAGAAGCGGTGGAAATAGTCTCAGACGAAAACGGTGCGTTTAATATAATTGGCCTTGATTCACAGGTGTATTTTCTTAAAGAAACTAAGGCACCGGATGGATACAGACTATTAAAGGATCCAATCGAAATAGATGTAAAGGCTGTTTATGGAGCAGACAACAGAACAGAATACATAAAAGGAGACGGGGCAACTGATAAAACATTAAGAAGTTTAGAGGCAACAGCTAAATTTAAAGAGTTTTATACAGGGGTACACAGTGAGTATGAGAAATCTCTATCAACAAATGTAGATACGGGTACATTTAATATAAAAGTAGTAAACAAAGTCGGGTCTAAACTGCCTGCTACCGGTTCTGCTGCAACTATAGTATTAGTCTGTGCAGGTACAGCGGTTATGGCAGCTGTTCTGATTAAAAAGAAGAAAAATGAAAAAGAATAGTCTTTTCAAATTTCTAAAAAAGGATATTGTGATTTTTATGACAGGACTGGCACTTGTAAGCTATCCTGTCATTTCCAATTGTATTGAATCCAAGTCACAGACTGGGCAGATAGCTACTTATAAAGAAAAAACGACTGATACAGCTGCTGAAGATAAGCGCTGCATGATTGAAGATGCTGAAAAATGGAACATGGAGCTGTATATGAATCAAAAGGGAATACCTGCCTCCAGAGAATTTAAATATGAGGATATTCTTGATATTGGAAACGGAATGATCGGCAGTATAGAGATACCGTGTATAAATGTCAACATGCCGATATATCATGGAACGAGTGACAGTGTGCTTAGTACCGGAGCCGGCCATATACAGGACAGTTCTTTTCCAACGGGTGGTAAAAATACCCATGCAGCTATTACAGGACATAGAGGACTGCCGTCAAGCCGATTGTTTACGCGTCTGGATGAGCTTAAGACGGGTGATCTGTTTTATGTAAATGTACTTGATGAAACAATGGCATATAAGATAAGCAGGATTGAAACTGTTCTGCCTGAAAAAGTCAATTACTCTATTCAGGATGATAAAGACCTTGTTTCTTTGATAACCTGTACACCATATGGATTGAATACACATCGTCTGGTTGTTACTGGTTACCGCATTTCTTATAAAGAATCGGTAAAAAAGGAAATAAAAAAGAATATTATCTCATTTCGAGAATTTGTTTTTTATAGTCTGCCAGTTGTTTTTTCAGCAGTTGGTATATTTGTTTTTAGAAAAAAAGAGATGAAGGGGGATAGAGGATGCGAAAAATAATCATTGTAGTATTTATCCTGGTATTCTCTGTAGGATTTGTTTCAAAGAATACTGTAAATACTGAAGAAACAAAAAAAACTAAAGGCTCGATAGCGGTATATCTTGAAGAAAGCGGAAATAAAACCAGTAACAGTGATGTTGCTTTAAAACTGATAAAAGCCGGAGAAACTGCTGATGGTAAATATGTGCTGACAGGTGAGCTTAAGACATGCGGTATTGATCTGAATGAGCTTGAAACAGCTGATAAGATGCAAAAAGCTGCAGAGAGTATTTTCAGGGAGGCATCGACTAAAAAAATAAGTGGTATTATAAAACATACAGACAGTTCAGGATATGTAAAATTTGAAAATCTGGAGAACGGGATATATCTGCTTGCTGCTGAAGATATAAACAAGTATGATAATATCTCTCCTGCTCTTATTGCAGTTCCTGTATTTGATGAGGAAAGCAGTGAAACTAATGGCATGAAATATGATATTGTCGTTTATCCAAAACACTGGCCTGTAACCGCTGCTAAGACGGGTGATAACAGTAATTGTGAATTATATATGTCTGGACTGGCAGTGATAGTTTTTATTCCGCTGATTAAAAAAGCTAAAACAGGAGGTTAAGATGAAAATAGAAAAATGGGTATTCAAGCCATAGACAGTCGAAAGACTGTCTATTTGTTTTTAGGGTATCTCACTGCGGCTGAGAGTAAGACCTGAATTAAAGAAGTATTATGATGCTGGCTGGCTGAAACAATTAAATACAGTATAGGAAATAATCCCTTTGGCCGTAACTTGCATCATCTGTATTAATGAAATCATAAAAAGATAAGGAGGAAAAACAGATGAAAAAAGCTGTTTCAAAAATTTCTAAAATTCTGTTTGTTTTAACGATGATCTTTTCAATGTCGTTTGCACAGATCAGTAATATAGAAGCATGGGACAATACTGTTCCGCATGAATTTACAAAAGTTAAAAAAATAAAATATCCGGAATGGTGGGGAAATAAAGTACCAGGCCTAAGCAGCTGGAGTACATATTCAACCAAGTATAACGGTAAGTGGGCATACTGCCTTGAATCAAGCAAGAAAACACCTGGAAACGGCAATTATGCAGCTGATGTAATTGAAAATAATGAAGCTGTAAGAAAGCTGATGTATTACGGTTTTGGAGGACCGGGTGATGTTTTAAAAACCTGGGGACAGGGTGATCCGAATGCTCAGGGAAAGGTTGGATATGACTATCTTAAATTAAGCATCTGTCCTAATGACAGTTATCTGACAAGTGAAGATGTTGCATATCTGCTTACACATATCTTCTTAAGCGGTGCTTACAGCGGAGACTGGAACGGATTCAGTGAAGCAGGATTTAACGCTGCCTTTGGCGGAAACTATGGTACTAATATCATGAATATTTACAGAAACATTATAAATCTTCCTGATATTGTAGAGCCAAAATTCAGTCCTAGTGAACAAGATGGCATAATATCAAGTTTTTCAGCATTGTATGATAAAAGTACAAAACAGCAGATTACAAATACTGTGACATTTGAGGGGAATTCGAGCTCTACGATCAACATTCCTCTTGCAGACAATGTAACTATTTATATCAATGGAAATGCAGATCAGACTGGCGGTACTGCAACAGTGCACGGCGGTGAAAGTTTCTATTTTACAGCACCGGCGAAAAACAGTCCTGACGATATGCCATTAACCAACGTTACAGGCAGCGGGTGTGAGCGTTTTACAGCACTTGCGATAAAAACAGGAACAGATTCAGCACAGCAGCAGGGTAGTTGGACGTGGGATCCTGATAATTCTAGATTATATACAAAAATTGACTGGATGGATTTTGGTGAACTTGAACTTGTGAAAACTAATGATGTTGGGGATCTGATTGATGGAGCAGTGTTTAATTTGAAATCTTCATCATATGACGGCTATGAAGAAAATATTACTGTAACAAATGGAAAAATCAAGGTGGAAGATCTGCCTGTAGGTGAATATATTTTGACCGAAACAAAAGTCCCAGGGGGGCATGCAATTACACAAAAGATTTTTAAAGTAACTATTAATAAAGATGAAGTTACTCAAAGAGTTGTAGTAAATAAAATAAGACCAACTGGAAATTTAAAGATCAATAAAGCTCTTGAAAATTCTGAAAATGAAAATACAGTAAATAAGGCAGATTATGATTTTTCAAAAGTACAGTTCAAGATTACCGCAGATCATGATATCTATGATAGTGTTTCTTTAGAAAAATTATATTCTAAAGGAGATGCAGTCACTACTGGTTCGGGTAAAGGAAGCAATGATGATACAGTAAAACTGCTAACTGGTACTGAACTGGGAAATGGTATCTACACACCTGATAAAGACGGTAAATTAGAGTTAAGCGGTCTTCCTATGGGAACATATGCAGTTGAGGAAGTGAACAGTCCTGAAGGTTTTGTTCTTGATGGCGGTGCTAAAAAAGTACAATTCCAACAGACTGATTTTGTAACTCTGACATACTTTAATGAATTAAATATAAATAATGAATTAACAAAAACAGTTTTCAGCAAGGTAACTGCTGATGGGGACAATCTTTACGGTGTTCCAATGGAAATCGTAGATGCCAAAACTGGTGAACAAGTTTATAACTGGATCACAGATGATAATGATCTAGAAATCGACGGATTGACAACTGGTGATTATATCTGGCGTGAGGTAAATGCTCCAGAAGGTTATGTTTTAGCAAAACCTATCGAGTTCACTGTCAAAGATGGAGATATCCAGGATATTGAAATGAAGAATTTCAGTGTTGAGTTTGCGAAAAACGGAAACGATGGCAACAAACTTTTAAAAGGAGGAGAATTCCAGGTAACAAGTACTAAAACTAAACAGGTCCTTGATAAATGGACAAGTGGTGAACATATTTTCGATATAACTGAGGATATGAAAACTAAACTTACATCAGGTGAAGTTGTTAGTAATATGTATGTTGATATTGAAGATGATTCAAGTACATATTATAGAATTTCTAAAAATGAAGGACGGGATGATTATAGACTTTTAATGCAGGCAAATGGTGAAACTAAATATTATAACATCGATATCAACGGTGATGAAACAACGCATATGATCAGAGGTACAGCTGAAGATCAGGAATATGTTATTACAGAGCTTAAGAGTCCTGATGGATATGCAACAGCCGAGCCGGTTACATTTAAAACAGATGAAGATAAAAATTTAACTGTTGAAATGATTGATGAGATTACCCGGGTTGAAGTATCTAAACAGGATATTACAACAAATAAAGAGCTTCCGGGAGCGACACTGGTTGTTAAAGATAAGGACGGAAATGTTATTGATGAATGGGTGTCAACATCTGAACCTCATATTATCAGAAGCTTAACTGTTGGTAAAACATATACGTTATCTGAGACTATCGCTCCAGACGGATACAAGATTGCACAGTCTATTGATTTTAAAATTAAAGACACAGGTGAAGTGCAGAATGTAGTTATGTATGATGAACTTTTACCATCGTCAGGAGGAGTAAATACATCAGATAATACCAGTACAGGTGCTATGGCCGCCTTAGTGTCAGTAAGTACGTTAGGTATGGTGTCATACGGAATGTACGAATTCTTCAGAAAAAGATATAATCAGTGATCATAGTAAAAAGGCTCGGAAGAATTTCCTGAGCCTTTTATTTTAAAATGTACCAGTGACTGGTACAAAAATGGAGGTAACATTATGGATGATATTCTGAATAAAGATGAAAAGTTTCGATATATGCTGCTTGACAGGATGCGCACTGACTGTGAGTACTATCTTGGCAACGGGGGTAGAAATGCAAGGGATCTCTGGGCAGGCGATGAACAGCTGCAAATTGAATATATGGTAGCTCTTTATAACAGTTTTGACGAAGATTCGAAACCACAGTGGCTTACCCTTGATGAAATCTATGAATTTAAAGAACTTATGTGTGATAACTCATATAAGTGATTTTGGGAGAATCGGCAATTAAAGTGCTGATTCTCTTATTTTATAACATGTACCAGTGACTGGTACAAAAAAATGGAGGTAAAAGCAGTATGGATGATTTAACTAATGAACAGAAATTAATTCTTGATGAATGCCGGATACTTTTAAAGGAGCACAGGCAGCTGTGTGAAGAGTCTGAAAGGACAGGGATAAATAATGACAATGAAACAGATGAGCTTTACAGCAGATACTGGCATCTCATTCATGATAATTTTGATCTGGAGTTACTGAAAAAAACTGAAAGAAGAGCCGGTCATGGCAGTTTCATGGAACCTGAATACATTGATACTCTGATCGAGGTAATAAAAGAACAGCCTAAAAAGATATGCACGTACAGGGGATATGAACTTATAAGAGGCATAGACTGCTGGGGAAATATATCATATGCCCCGTATAAAAACGGAAGTCAGTATGGTGATGTGCTTGACGGGTATGACGATGAATCTGCTGTGGCAGCATTTATCAAGGCAATTGATGATGATCCAGGTGATCCGGATTTTATGCTATGACAGACATTGTAAAAAGAAATATGATTTTTTCGGCTGTATGCCTTCTGCTGCTTTCAGGGGTTTTTGGAATCTGGTATTACACAGAACAGAAGAGTGAGGCATATAGGAATATATACCTTGAATTTAAAAAAACTGAAGATGAGTATGAGCTGGGTGTGAAAATAGATCCGGTCAGCTTTATTAAAAAAACCAACGTTGATGATATCGAATTTCCCCTCATTGAGGCGACAACTGTTGGAGAGCATACATATATCTATATTGCAAAAGACGGCTGGGGAAACAGGAAAGAATTTGTTTTGAAATTAAAATTTGCTGATCCAACTAAACCTGTACTTACTCTTACAGCGGACTATGTGGAAATAACAGAGGGTGACAGTATAGATTTTAATTCTTTTGTAAAGGAAGCGTACGATGAAGCAGAAGGTTCTCTGGAGGTTAAAATCGATGCTCCTGAAGAGCTTAAACCTGGAGAATATGAGGTCATCTATACTGTCAGTGACAGACATAAAAATAAGGCAGAGGCTGTTTTGAAACTGAAAGTTAATGCAAAAACACCTGAAAACAGTCAGGATTCATCACAAAGGGATGATATCCGGACAAAAAAAGAAGAATCAAAAAGCAGTACGAAGAAAGAAAATAAGAAAGATGAGACAGCGAATAATCCCGGTCAGCCGGTTCCATCAGTACTGCCGCCATCAAAAATATTTCTGTTTAGTGAATACGGCTCAATTGCAGCGGCTGAAAGAAATGCAAAAAGCTATGGACAGAATAACTGTCCGTCCGGTCATACATGGTACTGCAGTCCTTACAGCGACTCGTCAGGAACTGCAGCAGGATATATCGTTACATTTAAATAAAATGTACCAGTCACTGGTACGTTTTGGAAAGGAGATTATGATGGTGAAAAATGAATATTTAAGACTGTTTGGCGGGTTTAAAAAATCTTATCCCCGCTCATATGAAAGAAGGATAGCAGATTATCTAAACCGCTTTGAAAGGACAGTGCTGTCCAACAGTCTTGTGCAGATAAATATTCTTGTATGCTTTAGAGAAGGAGATGATGACATGCAGGAAATGTTTCCTGAAATATATGAAATATATGATGAGACGTGCTTTAGAAAGCTGAATGATTCTGACATAACCGCAATCTGTAAAAGCTATGTAAATAAAGTTAGAGAGATTGGAGGTGAATTTATCGATGCTGTTAAAAAAGTTTCTTAAAAACAGGGCAGACGATGAAAAAGAAGAGGAGGTATCTCTTGAAGAGCTGCAGGAAAGAAAAATAAGGCTGGTCAGATCTATAAAGCGAAAAGCGATGATCAAAAGGATACTGGTGATCCTGGTACTGTTTTTTGGAGTTGCAGGAGGGTATAAGGCGCTGTTTGATACAGGAGAAGAAAACAGTTATACCGAACTGAAAGATCAGGCGTTTGTAAGTGCGTATATTACAGACTATTACAGCTATCCAAGAAGCGATGAAACAAAGGAGCGTTTAAAGAATTTTACGCTTTCAGATGATGCGTACAGTTATGAATATGCTAGTGATGTAGAATCGGTTGATGTCAGATCCGTAATCATCTATAACATTGTAAAGCTCGACAGTATAAATCAGATCTACAGCTACTATATAAAATGCACTTATGATGTAAAGGTCAAAGACAGCGAGACTGCTGTTAATACTATGTTTAATAAAATCACAGTTGGTAAAAACGGTGATAAATACAAGGTCATACGACCGGTTACAAATATTAAGAATGAAGTTCAAGCTGTAAAAGACAAAGATGTCCTGGATTCATACGGCTACGATCCTGACAAGGGGTCTGAATCTGTGGATGAGGAAACAAAGAGTGATGTTAAAAACACAATTGAACTGTTTTTAAAAACGTACAATGATGATATCACACAGGCAAGGCTGTTGTTTTTAGAGCCGGACAGACTGCTGCCGCTCGATGACAACACTTCACTGGAGCTTAACGGTATGAGCGATGTTACAAAGAGTGAAGACACATACTATGTAAACTGTACGCTTAAACAGACGGTTTCAGAAATGCAGATGATTTTAAAATATCATTTTGAGATCGATATAGAAAAAAACAAAGTCAAAGTTATGGAGGTATATTAATTAATGAATCTTTTAAATACAGAATTTGGTCGATTTTTATGGAGAGTATTTATCATTGTTATCTTTTTGGGAATTATGTTCCTTATTATTAAAAGTGCAATGGCATCATGGAAACGTACGGAAAAGGTACTTAGCATGATGGATGAAGTTATAGAGGGACTTGTAGTACTTGTTATTTTCTGCGTGATAATGGCAAATGATGCCTCTACTGTTATCGGATGGGTAACCACACCGCTTATGTGGATAATCAATCTGATTAAAACGTTCTTCCGTGAAGTACTTGGGATACCGTTATAATGGCCAGATCAGCATACAACTATACACTTGCTGAAACACACAAAGGTAAAGTATATATACCTTATGTCGGGATAGAGGTAAAAGGATATACGACACTTTTTTCCGCGGTTCTGGGTTTTTTTACAGTAACGGCGGTTATAGGATTTCCTTTGTCCTTTATTTTTGGAAGTGTTAGTTACTTTATAGCCGCAGCTTTAGCAGTGTGTGCGGTTGTTACCGCTGTGATATACAGCAATGAGATAAACAATGAGACAGGAAGAACAAAGCTGAAGGAATTTTATTATCTGAACATAAAAAAATACAGGTATGTATATGATTCTAAGGGCATTAAACGTTATATAAGACCTAAGACGAAAGGAGCTGTTTATGTAAATGTATGTAGGAATAGTACACGGATACGATAATATTTTATATCACGAAGATGTAGTCAGTTATTATTACCGGATCAGGCCGATTAATTCTCTGTTTGCCTCAGAAAGCCAGTGTGCTACGTTGATCGATGACATGGTCAAGGTCATACAGGATGTCAATATGCCGGGTGGAATTATCATCAAGCCTACAAAAATAGACAATAATAAGATATATAAGGCTTATACAGATAATTTTAAAGATCACGGAAATCCGGCACTGATGCATCTGGCAAAGGATTACATTAAATCGTTAAAGGAAATTCTGTCTTCAGCAGTAAGGTACCGTTATGAAATATATTTTGTTTTCTGTGACGGCAGGGATGAAATAAAGAAGAAGATTCCCTTAAAACTTTTTCGAAGTGAAAACCGGCCTCTGTCAAAGCAGGAACTGGAGCTGTACAAAACAGTAGAAAAAGAGATCCTGAAAAAGCTCAAAAAGACAGTGCCTGCTCAAAGAATGGACAGTAATGATGTAACAGCACTCAATAATTATACTGCTGTCCCCGTTGATGAAGTAATAGCTGATTATTATGTAGAGGAAAATCCTTCTGAGATCAAATATACTTATAAACAGGCAGGATCATCAGTGTGGAAAACTCTGTACAGTCGTACACACGCAGTATCGAGTTTTCAGACGCTCAAAGCTGATAATGGCGACAGAGCTGATGATGTGATCAACAGTTTACAGCTTGAATCTTATCCGTCGGATCTTTTTATTAAGTTTGATCTTGAACAGACTTCAGAGTTCAAGAAAAATATGAAAGTTAAAAAAGAGAAAATAAAAAAGGATCAGAAGAGATATGATTCACTGGCAGATGCAAAAGACAGGGAAATGTCAAAGGCAGAGCTTATTGCAAAAGCAGGAGAAGAAGTTGATCCCGCTATTGAAGGGTCTAAGATAAAGTTTCAGATGTTTATAAGGCTCAGAGCTAATCAGATCGATATGCTTAATAAAAGAAGTGAATTTTTAAGAGCAAAGTTTGAGTCGAAAAGAATACTCCTTACAAATGAAATAGGGGCGCAGATATCTATGGCCAATAATCTTTTTCCATACAGAATCAGTTTTTCTAATTATATCAATACGACTGATCTAAGATTTTTTGCAAGATATAATTTTTTAGGAGGTCTGTATATCGGCGACGAAGAAGAAGGAATGATCATAAGCTATACGGTACCGGGAGGAATACCAATCTTTCACGATATTTCAAAACCGCTGCTTGGAAAAACAAAAACAAGTGCTCCGGCTATTGTCTTTGTCGGTGAAACTGGTGCAGGCAAGACACAGCTGGCAGATTTAGAGGCTTTCCAGAATATGATTTTCAAAGGAATGAAGGTACTGACAGTGGATCCAAAAGGGGATCGCGAGAAAAAAATCAAGCTTCTTGGCGATAACGCTGCTCACTTAAAAATCGGCTCTAAAGACTGCTCGTCCGGTATGTTTGATCCGTACCTGATGAACCAGAATGACGACAGAGAAGCACTTGGCCAGGCGATGAGAGATATAGACAGTATGCTCAATGTACTGGGACTAAGTATTGATACAAACTTCCGTGCAATAGAAAAAGCGCATTATGATATGCTTAAAGATTATGAAAACAGGATAATACACCAAAAGACACTTACATATCTTATTTCAGAAAAACTTGTCAAATATGATAAAACAACAGCTGAACAGGTTATGACACTTGCGAAT
Source organism: Erysipelatoclostridium sp. MSK.7.34 (assembly GCF_019041935.1). Taxonomy (NCBI): domain Bacteria; kingdom Bacillati; phylum Bacillota; class Erysipelotrichia; order Erysipelotrichales; family Coprobacillaceae; genus Thomasclavelia; species Erysipelatoclostridium sp. MSK.7.34. Next base: position 13,852 of record NZ_JAHPYJ010000012.1, on the reverse strand, counting down.
GATTCGACCATGCGGCTGTTTTTTGCAACTCAGGAAAGCAGATATGACAGTGCATTCAATCTTACAAAGCCGTACAATCTTATAACCTTTGAAAAGATGCCGTCAACTGCCGGTGAAAAAATGGAAAACGATCCAAACAGGCTTGATAATGCAATCTTTGCGATGCTGTTTTCCAGAGTACAGGGGATAATTGACGGTTTTATGAAACGTTTTTCAAAACAGGAAACAATAGTTGTGTTTGATGAATATAAAGTGTATCAGAAAACCCCCGGCGGGGAAGAAGTGGTCGATAATGTAGTACGTCAGGCCAGAACACTTCAGACACATCCGTTTTTAATAACTCAGGAGCTGTCATCAATAAGTGATGCGATTTTAAATAATGTCGGTGAGATTTTTGTAGGCAGTCTGAAATCATCTAAAGAAATTGAATTTATTTTAGAGGAAATGAAATTATCAAATCATCCAGCAGTTAGAGGAGCGTTGATTGATCATACTCAGGATGAAGGGGTTACTGAGGAAAAGAAATATAATTTCTTAATGCAGGATTACAACAACCGCAAGTGTCTGACCAAAAACAAGATACCCCGGTGTTTTGCAGAGATATTCAGGACACTTAAAGATGAAGAAGAATCTAATCAGGAACAACTGGATACGGATGATAAAAATGTACCAGTCACTGGTACATTTTTAAATAAGAAAGAAACGGGAGGCCTGTATGATGATTAGAAAGTTAAATCTTAGAACGATAATACTTATTCTTGCGGTGTTTTTTACTGTCACGGCAACAGTAAATATTAAACCGGTTGTGGCAGAACCCCCAGATGAAACAACGACAGAGGAGCTTGATGAAGGGCGTGAAACAGAAAGTGACGATGTCAGGTTAAATACATCAAATTTTTATTCATCAGCGATTATGTCGATTGATACGACTACCAGGGAAAAAGAGGCAGATATGGATTATGTTAAGAATTTTTCCAACAGCATGATAACTGCTCTTTCATATGATCTGTCTTTAGTAGATCCTGATACGATCCTGATGCATGCATTAGGGATCGTTATAAATATTATTGAATCTATCGGCGGGTTAATGTCGCTGATGGTTCTAATTGCTTATAATCTTGCAAGCAGCAGTTTCTGGAAAACAACAGTAGCAACAATTTTTAATACTTTTGATAAGGCGATTTTTGACTGGTCGGATACAAGCAGCTGGTTTTATAAGATAATTGTACTCTTTGGGCTCGTCGCAGTAATAAAAAAACTGTTAGGATCTATGAAACGGGTGCTTACATATAAAACGATAATTTCCACAGTTATACAGGTGGTTGTTTCATGCATAGTGATAATTACGATTGCTCAAAGCGGAAGAAATGTAGTCAGTTATGTCGATACACTTGTGAATCAGTCTATTTCAACGAGTTTTAACCTTGTCGATGATCAGTATGAAAGTTCCGATCTGCCTGTTGAAATAAATGTAAAAAGCATGATATTTGATATACTGCAGAAGCAGGGGTTCACGCTGAGACATTTCGGGGTAACCAGTGCGGATCAGATTCCAAGTGAATATAAAGGAACATATAAAGGAAAGGACTGGACGGCAGTTAAAACCGGCGAGGAAAGGCTTCAGGATCTGCTTGACAATCCTTCTACAGAAAATGCAAGAATTGAAAGACAGAAGAACGGTAATGATCAGATCGGATACAGCGGGGCACAGTGCCTGATTATTTTAGGCGAGTCATTTATTTTTCTTGTTCACAGACTTCTTACAGCTCTGGTAATCGGAGGAGCGTGTGTGCTCCTGTTTGGTTTTTCTCTGGCCAAAGAGGTCAGTCTTAATGTTTCGGTTTACGGACTGGTATTTATGCTGTTTAAAAATGAAATGCGGGTAGCAAGTTCATGGTTTATGGCAAGGATGAAGTGGACAATCATGTTTATTTTTGTGACACTTGCCTTTAATATGTTTCTGTCATTTATGATAATATTTATTAATGGTATCGTGGCAAAGTCGCTTCTGTTTCTGCTTATTTTTGATATCGTAGCAGTGTACGCTATGTGGTATCTGCTTAATCACTGGCAGGAAATCTGGCAGAAGATAACCAATGATCTTGGCATTTCATCTGACTCGACGATTATTGATGCCGGCAAAGCTATTTTAAACGGTGACATCGCACCGGGAGATGTCTACAGCAACCATAAAGAACGGATTGCAAAAGAAAAGGCTGAAAGAGAAGCGGCGAGTGATTCAACAGATGAGGACATGGACACTTACAGTGAAGATTCAGTTTCAAGTGTAAAGGAAAATGACGAACTTGCAGATAAGGAAAGTTCAGACGATGAAAGTGATGAAGGAAATGAAGGCTCAGCTGAAGATGAGGATACTGATGTGTTTGATGTGGATAAGGAGTTTGACGGCATAGATGCTGAAAATGAAGAAGATGCTCCTGACAGTGACGAGTCATCACCTGGAAACAGGAATGAGCTGAGCGAGACTGATGATAAAAACGGTTTGAATCATGAAGGTGAAACAGATGATGAAAAAAGCTCAATCTCATCTACAGATAATAGTGATCTGAATGATTCCTGCGATAGAGAAGATGATGTTCTGGATGGTGAAAGTGATGAAGTATCCAGGGATGAGGAATATAGAAAATTACCGGAAGAAGATAGAGTGTCGAACAGTACAGATGCATCAGATGAGACTGCTGAACATGATGAAAAGGTTACAGAAGAGCAGAAAGATGAGATTGACAGTTTTTTAAATGAACTGATCGAGGAAGATGATGAAACCTAGAAAAGTGATATTCGGTATTTTTCTTGCACCTATGGTTGTGTCGGTTTTAATAGTAATTATATTTATTTTTATGCTTGTTGACGGTAATTCATCAAGCGGGAACGGAGATATTACGGTTTCAGGACTTCCTCAGTGTATTAAAGAGGAAATGGTGATTGCAAGTCTGCAGTGCCAGGAGAAATATAAGCATCCTGCATCCGTTACACTGGCGCAGATCATTCAGGAATCTACTGGAAAAAATTCGGGGCTTTCGGGTCTGGCATATACATACCATAACCTGTTTGGCATCAAGGCAGGTAAAAACTGGACTGGAAAGACATGTACACTTTTTACCAGTGAACAGAGACCGGATGGTTCGTCGTATCAGATAAGGGCAACATTTCGAGCATACGATTCATATACTGAATCGATTGAAGATCGCAGCCGACTGTTAAATTCAAGCAGCAGCTATCCGGTTGAGGGAGTAAGCGATCCTAAAGAATTTGCCAGATGTCTAAAGAAATGGGCTACTGATATAGATTATCCTGAAACTCTGATTGGCCATATGGATAAATATAATCTATATGTGTACGATAACATGTCAGTTGAAAGTTATAATCAGCAGAAGCTTTCAAGCGGAAATAAGGTCGTAGAAAAGGCAAAAGAGAAAATAGGGTGTAAATACGTCTGGGGTGCCGGACACTCAATGAACGAAATAAAAAACCCGCAGTTAAGCACGTTTGACTGTTCGAGCTTTGTATGCTGGTCGTATTATCAGGCGGGGATAGATATTGGCAACATGACAACTAAGGAACTGGTTGTTGCAGGTATCGAGATAAGTCAGTCGGAGCTCAGGCCGGGTGATATAATCCTGTTTGCAAGAAACAAGGGCGGTACAACACCTTCACATGTTTCAATATATATCGGAGAAGGGAAAATGATCCATGCACCGCGCACCGGTGATGTTGTAAAAATTGTCAACTACAGTGAACACTGGAAGGACAGAACGATATGCTTCAGGAGGCTGTATTAGTGAAGAAAGATATTGTAAAGATTATTTTAATAGTAGCCCTCATGCTGCTTCTTGTTAACTGTTTTGACAGGCCTGAGAAAAGTAAGAAAAGCAGCAGTTATAAAAATGAAGAAAGTGAGGTTTTGACTGATAATAACTATTACAGGGAACAGGAAGTGACAGAACCTATGCTTTTTGATTATGCAAATTTGAATTATCAAAGCAGTACGTATGATGAAGAAACAAATACGCTTGTTATGAAGTACGTTGAGACAAATGAAAAAGAAGAAGGCGATGATTACAGCATTCGTGCATATGAGGGCAAAAGGAAATTTAAGGCTTATATATATAAAGGCGAAACAGAATATATACAGGATGATGATCTTTATTATACAGAGTATCAGATCAGGATCGTTATTTCTGATAACACACAGTTTATACTTGAAATATCCAGAAACAATGCCTCGTATACAGTCAGGTGTACTGCAGGATCACTTGTAAACTGATATGAGAGCTAACTATGTATTCAAGAGGTTATGATTTGATGAGGACGAAAAAAATGTACCAGTGACTGGTACATTTTTTGGAAGCTGTAACAAAAGAAGAGAGTATTTGATGGAAAATAATTTTTATTTTAAGTGTACTTGATATTTATCGGGGCATATTATATAATGTGCTTAGGCAAGGATTGAGTTCAAGCCACGGCAAATAAAAAAGGAACGTTGCAGCGTTCCTTTTTTTGTGCTCAGGCTGTCATGCTATCTTCTATCAAGCCACTTGCAGATGCAATGGCAAATTACACCTGCTACGATAGAGATTAAAATTGAGTTCAATACCTCCACGGCAGTCACCTCCTTCCGGTGGTTGGAGGGATGACAGCCTGTATTATTATATCACGGCTACATTTTTTTACAAATACTGATACGGTATCTGTTTAAAAATTGTTAATTATTATAAAGGGAATGTACCAGTCACTGGTACATTTTTTATCTAATTATAATATTGTTTATAATTTAGAATAAATAGAGCTTATATTATCATAATATAGGATATGAAAAAGAAAATCCTACTTATTGAATTCATTATGTTATATGCTACAATAGCATTTGTAAGGAGTGGTAATATGAAGTATACTTTCAGAAAATTTAATATGATGTATGCGTCGCTTAAACTGGTAAAAGGAGACTACTATAGAACTAAGGAAGCACGTAAGGCGATTAAATATATCTTACTGCACCCATCTTTTTTATTCAAAAAGAAACGGGTTGAATCAAAACATGATTCGGTTTTAAAAGCTGTAAATGTTATCACAAATTATCCTTATATTGATAAATTATATTTTTCAGTAGTTAAGTAATTGGTATGAAAAATATTGATCGATTAAAAAGTAAATTAGAAATATTTGATGAAATACTGTCAGAAAGAAGAATGCATTATACAGTATATCTGTTTGGTGCAGGCTTAGGAATATACCATTTACATGAAGATTATAGAATGTCCAGTGATCTAGATTATATGTCGCAGGATGAAATAGATGATGAAGATTTAAAGATGACGCTGGAAACTTTGAAATCAGTGATATGGGTGGTATAATGCTTGTTCCTGAATTAGCTGATATTGAAATCGTAGATAGAGTTGAATATCAGTATTTAACTGTTCTAATTCCTAGTATTGAAAATTTTGCATTATCAAAACTGTTTTCGTCTAGGCCAAAGGATTATAATGATCTGGAAAATTATCCAATACTGGATATGTGTGATGTTGAGAAGTTAAAAGAAATGCTTGAGGAATACTTGCCTTATTTTGTTTTTGCAGATAATCCGAACTATAATTTTAATTATTTAGATGATCTGCTTAATAAGAGGGGGCTGGCTTAAAAATATTAATAAAGGGAAATGTACCAGTCACTGGTACTTTTTTTATTGAGACTGATTGTGTAGAAATACCGGTTTCTTTATCATATAACGCTGAAAATTCCAAGAGTAATATTATTATATTGGGACTATGATTGAATTCTTATTATATTTAGTGATAGTAATATTAACAAATGATATACTTTTAATATAAATATACTTTGTTATACTACAGATAGCACAGATGATGAAATGGAGGGGAAATTATGAAGAAGTTATTTATCAGTTATCTAGTGGCGATTTTATCAATTGGATTATTTGCTGTTTCTACAGTAAATGCTGCTAGTGATGTTTCGCAGCTGTTTAAGGAGTTCATGGATGAATGTTTCAGTGACGAGACTAACGTAACAGTATTTAAGGGAAATCAGGATGTGACCAAAGAATTTTTTGACAGGTATCGTGATATGTATTCAAATAATGAACTGCTGATTATTAGTAATGATATAGAGTATTATGGATATGATATTACTCATGAGATTGATATGCCTGTTATAAGGGCAAGTACAACCAAATCAAAAACTTTTAAATCATATGAAACTAAAACTGTTAAAGGAAATAAAAAAGAATGGACAACTATTCTTTACTGCAAGTTTACATATAATCCTGGCACTGGAAATATAACATCAATCTCAAATCCTCAGCTGAATGTAGATTTTGGCTCATGGGGTAGTGCTTTTACACCAAGATGGTTTAATGCTTCAACTGGAAAAGAAAAAGTGGGAAGGCTGTCTGTTAAGTTTACATGTGATTATGATGTTGAAGCTACATATGATCCACCATACTTGCCGGCTTCCACGTGGAATTTTGGGCATTGTTCACGTTCATATACACTTAAGGTCTAATCTATGGAAAAGTCTATTGTTACAAAGTTCTGTATAATAAATACAGTATGTTTAGTTCTGTTTCAAATGATTCATATTATAATTGAACTACTCAAAAAAAATGTTTCAAATAGTGTAGAGCTAACACAATCGCAAATCATGGAACAAATGAAGTATAGCAAGATGCAGAGTGTTTTTAGTTATCTGACGTATGCATGTATACTGTTAATTATAATAATTTTATGTGTTTCAGTAGTTCAAAAGAAATATGATAATGTTTTATTAATAAATATAGCCGGTATGTCAGTGCTGCTGTTGCTGTCTGTGGCAGCTGTATTGTTTTTAAAACTAAATGCAGGTAATGTTTTTGAAAATATTTTAGGATTAGGAATACTGGAGATATTATTTATAGTTGCTTATTTATACAGGAGGAATTTTTCAAAACAAAATAAGTGACTAAAAAGAATATGAATATCAAGAAGTTCTGAATAAAATATTATTAGATGAAAAATTAAAATGTTGCTTATTTGTTATTTGATAAGGTATATTTGACAATGAACTAAGATGAGAATAATGTCTGGGTTAAACTGGGAAAAAGGACGTTGACACGTTCTTTTTTATTTTATGACAGAACTCAATTATTGTTTTTGGATACTTTTTTTGATACGATGCAAGTTTATAAGTTGATGATTTTTATATAGTGATAAGATAGGCTGTATTTATAAAGGTGGCAGGAGTGAGGCAAAGCGCAACTATGCCATTACTATGGTATTGGTATGGTATTACTATGGTAATGGTATGGTATTGTAATGATTTTGATAATGACTGAGGCGTGAGGTTTTAACTATAATTTTTTGTCTATAGATATAAAATTATCCAGGTGATAATAAGTAATAAAGACTATGGTCTTTACTATGGTTTCGACTATGGTTAAAACTATGGGAGATATACCATAGCTCCAACCATAGTTTTTTTCGCTTGAAATCCTTGGTATATATAACTTTTTATGCTTTCGAAAATCTAAAGAATTCTCTCGATTACTATCGTTTTAACCCTTATTAAACTCTTATAGACAAAACCTTATCGGCTCAAAGCAGTAAACACCCATATTAGACCATTGATACTTTAATAAAACAATATTATCAATAAAGAAAAAATATATATTTAAAATACAAAATAAATATATTATATAAATCAGTTTTTAAAATGTACCAGTCACTGGTACATTTTTTTGAACAGAACAGGAGAGAGAAAAATATGTATTATCAAATTATTCCAAAAAGAGATTATCAGTTCAGTCTTGAAAATACGATTATGCTTTTTAAGAATATAGGATCTGCAAGAGAGAAACTTACATTAAAAAATATATTTGCAGGTGCCTTTAATTATAAATATATAATCGACTGTGATAAAGATAACAGAATCAATTTCTATTTGTGGATCAGTGATTCTGTGAATCAGGATGCAGCTGTAAATGCTGTAACTGTCTGGCTTGCTAATAAAGCTGTTGTTTTTAAATCAAATGCAGTATTGAAGGAGTACAGCGTAGTTGATACGCTGTATGATTATGAATCAGCAGGAGGGAAAAATAAAAAACTTTCTGCATTTACAAATGAAACGGTGTTCATGAATATACTGGCTATGCTTCAGCCAAGAACAAGAATAGTTATAGGGTTTAGAGTTACAGATATTTCACTAAAGGAAAAGAATAATTTCAGATTTGGAAGAGGTGGAACAGATGTAGAGATTGAAGCTCTTATTCAGGTAAGCGGCGACAGTAAATATTCGAGAACCAATGTTATGAATATTGCAGGCAGTATCTGTTCGTTGACAGCTGATGAAAGACGGCTCAGTGTCAAGTTCAAAAATAAATTTATGCCGATAAAATTGTCCGGAAGTGAGTTTGCAAATATTTTTCAGCTCCCGACATTATTTAGAAAAGATGAAGATACTGTTAAAAGAATCAATTATTTATTTCCTGGGCAGATTACCTTGAATGAAGATGAGTATAAGGAAGGTATCTATGTAGGTAAAAATTATCATCCGGTTCAAAAAGACAGAAAAGTGTTTTTGGATCTAGATCAGGCAAGAAAGCATGGTATTATATCGGGTTCAACCGGTTCAGGGAAATCATCGGAAGTTGAAGAAATGATAGATGTTTTACTTCTGAATAAATTAAAAAATCTAAATGCACCGGGATTTACTCTTTTTGATCCGCTTGAGTCCAGTGCCTTAGGTGTTATAGACAAAATTTTGAAGTTAAGAGATGATGGACATGATGTTGAACAGCTGCTGAAAAAGGTAAGATATATAGATCTGTCTATTGATAATTATATATTTCCTGTCTCGCTGCTGAATTCAAATGTATCTGATCCGACGGAAACATTAGATTTTTTCAAATCACTGTATGGTGATCAGAATACTATTCAGGTTGACCGCATGATGTCCAGTGCTTTAAAAGCTCTTTTAGAGGACAGTGAGGATCATTCTGTTTTTGATATGCAGGAGATTTTTAATACTAATGATGATACTTTCAGGCAGGAATTAATAAAGAGGCTGTCTAAAGATATCTATGCTGCAGATGAGATTAATTTCCTTAAGAATACAAGATTTAACCAGTCTGTCTCAGATCCAATTTTAAACCGGCTGGATCCTTTTAAAAATACTCGGCAGAAAAAGCTGATGTTTGGCCTTCCAAATAAATTTGACTGTGTAAAGGATATTCGAAAATGGATGGATGAAGGATATATTATTCTGTTTAATTTAAAGGGTTTGAGCAAATTTGATATTAAAGTGATCTGCGGATACCTGACAACACAGTATTATTTGACGTCGTTAGCCCGTCCCGATTTTTCTATGCTTCATCTTCTTTTTATAGATGAAGCGCATGATGTACAGATGCCCATCTTTCCCAAAATTGGAGCCAAGTCACGTAAAGGAGGACTGGGGCTGTTTTTAATTACACAGTTCATTGAACAGTTTGATCCGGATTATTTAAAACAGCTGATGGGGAATATAAACACGTTTATTTCTTTTAAACAAAAAGAAACCGCAGCGATGACTCTGCAGAGAAATATTCCTTCACAGGATGTAAGCAAAAATGACCTGATGAATCTACCGACATTTGTGGGATATTTATCAACTGAAGAAAAAGGAAAAGAACAAAGTATTCTGATTAAAGTCAAGCCTCCGTACCGTTATACTGAAGGCAGACTGGTTGATCATAAAAACATTACTGAAGTACAGGAAAACTTGAATAAGAATCGCAGGTTTGCTCATAAATTGATGGCAAGAGATTTTTTGAGCAGAGAAGAAGCTGAAAAAATAGTGTACAGAAAGCATTTTAAAAATCTGGAACTGGAAAAATACGAGAAGGAACTGCTTGATGAGGGGGATTCACTGATTCCTGCAGAAGCAAGCGATGATGTAAAAGGAGGAATGATGATGTGGGAAGATTAAATCTTGACTACATAAAGTATATACTGAAAAATAAACTGATAAAAATTATACCTTATAAGTACAGAAAACCATTTATTCTCGTTTTTGCAGTTTTGTCTTTATACGGTTATTTCAAATTTATGATTATGCTAAGTGCCAGACTTTTTGGAACACCAAGTACTTATCTGCTGATAATGCAGAATGCGGTTATGAGTGTGCTTGATATACTGGTGAGAAGTTTTGGCCAAAACGGAGCCGCTGCAATAATGGTGTTACTGGCGGGTATACTTATATACAGATATACACGGCCGGTATATAAGAAGAACGAAAATAAAAATGAATGGCATTCAAAAAGTTTATATTATGAAATAAATGCGGTGATTTCTTTACTGTATGTTGTAATTACAGTACTTGCATTTATACCGTTGTTTATAAAATGATTATGGAGGGGATAGCGTTATGGGTAATATTAACAGACCAAAATTAAATGCTGAAGATATTGAACTGATGAGAAAAATAGGAGAACACAATTTTGTAGATATGATTTACATATATAAATTTTATAAGACGGATTGTAAAAAAAGAACAGTAAATGAAAGAATCACACAACTTGCTAAGCATAGATATCTTAGTATAATAGAAACATTTATACCGCCTGAATATACCGTAAAAAAAATGAAGGGGTACAAAATAGTTTCTTTGGGTGCTAAAGGGGTCGAAATCATGAAAGATTTAGGTGCTGAAGTTGAAACTAATTTAAAGGCATTGAAAAATGCCAGCAGTTACCGCATGTATCACCAGTGTCAGGTTGCTATGGTATGTGATTCTCTGGAATATGAATTCAAGAACAGCGAAAGCAAGTTTGAAGTTGCAGAAATTTATAATGAAAAAGAAGGATTTATAAAGGGAACTGGAAATATGCCGGATGCTGTTATTCTGTTTAGACCCAAAGCAGAGTATCTGATGTCTCCGAAGGAAAGATATATAGTTGTTTTTATAGAAATCGAAAGGTCATATGCAAGCCTAAAAAGATTTAAATCAAAAATCAGATCTTATGAAAATGCAATTGCTGAAGGGACATATATAAAACATTTTGATATATCGGCTATGGCTCAGAGGGTACTTTTTGTAGCGCAGACAGACGGCCAGTTTAAAACTATCCTGGATAAAATTAATGAAGCAGGATACGATGATATAGACATCCTTGTATCTAAGTATTCGCAGACATGTAATGCTCCTGCAGATAGAATATATACAAATCCTAAAAACGGTGAAAAGTATAAGCTGTTATCAAATTTGGAGGTATAATAATATGGAAATATTTAACAACACAATTGACTACACGTATAAATACGTGTTAAAATATAAATGGTGGGAGGTATTAATATGCCTATGACACCAAAAGAAATGGTGAGACTTCTGAAGAAAAACGGTTTTGTTGAAATTAGGCAGAAAGGTTCTCATTTAATGATGATTAACTATGAAATTGGAAAACAGACTACTGTACCAATGCATAGAAAAGATTTGTCAAAAGGGACTGAGCGCGCGATTTTAAAACAAGCGGGACTATTAAAGTAGTCTCACCATAAAATAGATAAGGAGGAGTTTTAATGATAAAAGAAATTATTTATCCTGCAGTATTTGAGTTTGATGAAGAAGGTGCAATTAATATTACTTTTCCTGATCTGCCAAGTGCAATAAGTTGTGCTGATAATACCCAAGATGCATACCGTTATGCTACTGAAGTTGCTGAACTGGTTTTAGAAGATTATATAGAAGATTTATTTGAGGGAGCACCAAAGCCTTCAGAAATAAAGAATATAAATCTTGAAGAGAATCAGTGTATAGCATTAATCAAAATTGATACAGAAAAAGTTGTGAAGGAATCGTCCAGTAAAAGTGTAAAGAAAACTGTGACAATTCCCTCATGGCTTAATGAAGCTGGAATGAAAAAGAAACTTAATTTTTCTAAAATACTCCAGGATGGAATAAAAAAAGAACTTGGTATTTAGCCGATAAACTATTCTTAGATACAGTATCTAGGAATAGTTTTATTTTATTAACAGAATGATATATGCGTAAAACTGATGGATAGCAGTCTCTAAAAGTTTAAAAAGCGCTAAAAAAGAGAATATATAAATTATAATTGCATTAATAGAAAATTAAATCTTTAGATACATAGCGGTAGTGGATAAATAATAAATATTTATATTGATAACACATGTTAACACGTGTTATAATGTATATGGTGGGAGGTACTAATATGCCTATGACACCAAAAGAGATGGTGAGGCTATTAAAGAAAAACGGGTTTGTTGAAGTTGGCCAATCTGGATCGCATTTGAAGTTGATAAACCATGAGACTGGTAAACGAACCGTTGTACCTGTTCATGGAAAAGATTTGAAAAAAGGTCTGGAAAAGGCAATACTTAAGCAGGCAGGGCTATCGAAGTAGTCCTCGCCATTTAATCAGATTACAGGAGGGATGTAGATGACTTTACCAAAAAAAATAATTTATCCGGCGGTTTTTTCTTATGATGACGATGGTATTTGTGTTTATTTTCCTGATGTAGATGGATGCTACAGTCAAGGGGACTCTACAGAAGAAGCGTTGTATATGGCTAAGGATGCGTTAGAATTAGTACTGGAAGATTATATTCCTTCATTGTTCAAAGACGCTCCGAAGCCATCAGAAATTAGAAGTTTAAATCTTGATAAAAACCAGTGTGTAGCTTTAATTGAGGTTGATATAAAACAGCTGATAAAAAAGAATTCAAGCAAAACGGTTAATAAGACGGTTACACTGCCTTCGTGGCTTAATGAAGCTGGAATAAAAAAGAAACTTAATTTTTCTAAGATACTCCAGGATGGAATAAAAAAAGAACTCGGTATTTAAATGATAATGACTAGGCTAAAATAGCTGGGAGGGTACATTTCTAGTGAAAAAAGTAATACTAATAATTATTAATCTGATACTGGTTGTAATGCTGACAGGCTGTTCAACAGCTGAATCTGAGCCTGCAGGTACTAATAATACCAATGATAAGACACAGTTAATAACTGAAAATATACCAGATTACACAGATAAAATTTATGTAGAAGTTAATGGAAATAAAGCAGAATTCAGTGATGAAGATAAAAAACGAACAGATGCTTTTGAACTGTACACTGATTTAGACGAATTTGGGCGCTGCGGTGTTGCATATGCAAATATATGTAAGGAATTAATGCCTACTGAAAAGAGAGGCTCAATTGGGATGATAAAACCATCTGGATGGCAGCTTGCTAAATATGATTCGGTTGATGGAAAATATTTATACAATAGATCACACTTGATTGGATTTCAACTGGCAGGTGAAAATGCCAATGAAAAGAACCTGATCACGGGAACAAGATATTTTAATGTAGTGGGTATGCTTCCGTTTGAAAATGAAGTAGCTGAATATGTTAAAGAAACGAATAATCATGTTTTGTATAGAGTTACACCTGTTTTCAAAGATACAGAACTGGTTGCCAGAGGTGTTAAAATAGAAGCATATTCAGTTGAAGACAGTGGTGAAGGTGTAGAATTTAATGTATTTGTCTATAATGTTCAGCCTGATATTGCGATCAATTACCAGGATGGAACAAGCAGCGGAAGCGGTCAGATTGTAGACGGTGTAGTTAAAGATAAAGAGACTCATGATTCTGAAGCAGTAATAGGGAATAAAAATACTAGAGTATATCACGATAATGACTGCGGTTCTCTTCCTAAGGAGGAAAATCGTACATATTTTGGCAGTGAAAATGAAGCAGTAGATGCAGGGTATACTCCGCATAACAGTTGTATTAATTAAATATGAAAACCTTAATTTGTCAGTTAAAAGTAAATAATTAATGTTTGAGTGTGTAGTTCAGTTGA
>NZ_JAHPYJ010000011.1:0-101638 GCF_019041935.1 Erysipelatoclostridium sp. MSK.7.34 | reverse complement strand
ATATTGTAGTTCTTAGAGTTCTATATTTTTATCCACTATTTTATTTGGCGCTTACGATAAATCCGCAAGATATAATTTTTCTATTCTGGATAGTTCAATATTATCTTTAGCTGGCAATAGTTTACGGACTTTACTCAATATTAATTGGGAGGAAGATATTCCATATGGACAAACAACTAATATATTATTAGCTTTTGAGATATTAACTAATGCTATTTGGAAATGAACAAGTATTAATGAAACTTCCTCATCATTTAAAATAACATTATATCTTGATTCTATTAATGATAATGCATACCAGACAATTGTAAATAATTCTGTATACTGCTCCTTTATATTCTCTAATAAAGGATTTTTTATTTTAATTCCCTTTTTCAGTCTTAGAATCATTGCAGGAACATGATAAATCAGCGACTTATATAAGTGCTTATCTTGTCTTAAGTCAATCTTTTCTATTTTAGACATAACTTCAATAATTTCGTTTACTAAGTCTGCATATTCATTTTGTCCTGTTTTTAAACTATTTGTTATTCGATGTGCAAATAATTGCCTACATAAATACTCAATATCCGCATTTTTAAAATATAGATTTAAATTTTGTTGCAACATTTCAACAATGCTATTCGCCACAACATACGTTTCCATATAGCGTATATTATTAAACAAGAACGTTTCTTCAGTTTTAACATGATAACCATATTTCAACCTAACAATTTGTATAAGAAGTATAACAATAATTGATTTCAGATAATAAATAGATACATCATTTGTTAATTCGTTATAGTCTTCTAATAATAAATGGAAAACGTAATCAATATGCTGTCTATCAAACAGGAGTTCTAATTTACTTTTCAAATCCAATAATGAATCATCTTTATCATCTTCAAAAACATAATCTTTTATAGATTTTTGCAAATCTATTTCTGTACCTATTGATACAATTCCAATATTAGTTACCTTTAGTTTTGTATTCTGTCTTTCAAATACTTCATTAATGACTCCTAAATCCTGATATAAAGATGTCTTACTTACTAAAAAATCATTTGATAGATTTTCTAAAGTAGTATTTTTGTTTTCTAAAAGAATCTTTCTTATAATAGAAAAACGTCGATTCACTGGAGAATACTCATCTCTTTTATTTTCATCACTAATTTCATCTATGAGCTTATTAAGATTGTTTTTTGCGTCCAATAATTTAATGCCATTTCTTGGCGAAGAATCAAGATCTAGACCATTTTCTTGTAAAAAACTGTAGAGAGCATTTATATCACTATATATGGTTTTCGTTGATACTGATAACCATTTAGCAAAGAAAGATGCGGGCTTATACTCACTTTGTTCTTTTAAAAGTTTTAAAAATTTTATTTGTCGACTATTCATTTTCTCACCCCATAAGTTAACTCTGTTTCTCTTTCCGAATATATGATAACATCGTAACAACAGTGAGGGCAATTACATATACTTCCTTATTAATGTGGAAAATCTACATAATAAATCATCGTACAATTTGATGATTATATTTTTATTACCGTTTTAAAACGAAATAAAAGGCATAACTTCCACTTATGTTGGAAATATATGCCTTTATGCATAGTAACGATTTATCATTAGTATAAACAATATCGCCTTTAACAACTGAATCGTCAACAAACATAAATCCAGCTACTTATACTTTATCTGCCGAGAACCCTTTCGTACCTCCATAATATATATGAGGACTTTGAATGCTTGAACCTATCATTATCACCCTAACCTTTATACTATTAAAAAAATCATTATAGTTCTCTAATAACAGTTTTTATTTCTATCATAGTAAGCGATTTAACCATCTTTCTTGTATAATAAAAATGTACCTTGTTGTAACATTTATATCACTTTTTCTTTCCAACCTTTGTACAATGTAGATAGAACCTTAATACTCTTATATTTCTATGTGGTTTATCCACTTATCAGGAGAGTGAATCTATAGGATCTTATTACATCTGTTTATAGCTCGATAGATTTTGATATCTTCATGTCACGCAAGGTTACACTAGTAAGATTGCTATAGAAATGACAAGGTTTCTAGAAAGGCGGTCTTTTTATGACAAAACTATTTTGCGGTATTGACGTAGCCAAATATAAACACGTCGCAAGTATCTACAATCTATCTACAGGTGAAATAATACTTGATTCAATACATTTTGATAATAATGACCAAGGTTTTAATACATTATTATCAAGCTTATCTAAATTGAATAAGAGAAATGAAATATTATGGCTTTGAATCAACTAGCCACTATCACCAAACATTATTCAATTTTCTAACTTCTAAGAAATATAAGTGTTATCTGATCACCCCTTATAAGACAAGTAAGTTTAGATCCATTTCTCGCCTATTGACATATATGTATAAAATTTCAAATTACTTCATTAAAATTATGACATAAAAAAATTACGTCATTTTTTTCAAAGAATAAGTTGTCAACTAATAATTATAGTTTATTTTTCTTTATTCCTGTCAAATCTAATATTAATGAAAGAAGGAATGATATTATGGCAGTTGCACACAAAAGCGCTATAAGCGTTGGACTTATTTATGTACCAGTTTCACTTTATAAAACAACCCGAAATACAGCTATCAGTTTCAATCAACTATGTAAAGACGAGAACGGAAAATACCAGCGTATTAAATATCAAAAGTTATGTCCCTCTTGCAATTCTGAAGTTAAAAGTAGTGATATTATAAAAGGGTACGAATATGAAAAGGGTAAATATGTTACAATATCTAACGATGAACTTGAAAGAATCAAATCAAAAACTGATAAAACTATTCATGTATTACATTTTGCTAAAATGACCGACATTGATCAATTATATTATGATAAAAATTATTACATTGTTCCAGAGCCTGGTGGTGAAAAGGCATTTGAACTACTCAGACAAGCACTATTATCTCAAAAGAAAGTTGCCATTGCTAAAACCGTTATGGGGACAAAAGAGGAACTTATAGTGCTATATCCCACTAAAACAGATATCATTGCTAAAATACTATTTTTTCAGGAAGAAATTCAACCAGCTCCAACTATTAACAAGGTTTCTGTTGATAAAAATGAACTTGAAATGGCTAAAACCTTAATCAACTCTATGACAGATAAATTTACACCAGAAGTGTATCACGATGAATACCAAGCTAAATTGCATGATGCTATACAGACTAAAATAAACGGTCAGGAAGTAGTAGTTGCTGATGACAGTCAGCCTAACAGTGTAATTGATTTGATGTCTGCACTGCAGCAGTCTATTGATCTAGCTAACACACAAGCATCAAATAACATGGCAGCGTAACTATGAATGATATTTTTGATAAACGTTTAGCAAGACCAATGCTAATTGCTAATCAATCTGAGCCGTTCAACTCATCAGAGTATTTATTTGAATTAAAGTTTGATGGAATCAGATGTCTTGCATATATTGATAGAAAAAGTGTTGATTTAAGAAATAAGCGTAACAAAGAACTGATTAATCAGTTTCCTGAACTTTCTAATATTTTTTCCAATGTTAATGGACAATGCATTCTTGATGGAGAGATCATTGTCCTTAAAAACGGTAACCCTGACTTTTACGAAGTTCAAAAGCGTACAGTTATAACTGACTTTTTTAAAATAAAACTCTTATCTGAAAAGTATCCTGCTACCTTTGTTGTCTATGATTTAATATATCTTGACAATGACTTACTTATCGATATACCAATAGAAGAAAGAATAAACAAATTGCCACGATTAATTAATGAAAATAATCGTATATCTATATCAAAAGTTATAGAAAATACTGGTATAGAGTTATTTAATATTGTCAAATCAAAAGAACTGGAAGGAGTAGTTGCTAAACGAAAAGGTAGCAAATATTTCTTTGAAAAGCGTTCAACTGACTGGATTAAATTTAAATATCTGGTTGATGATGATTTCGTTCTCTGCGGATATATTCAAAAAGACAACAATATGACAAGTTTTATATTAGGTAAATATGATTCAAGTAATAATTTAAAATACTATGGGCATGTCACCTTAGGTGCAAGTATAAGAACATTAGATCAATACAATTACACTATCATAAAGCACCATCCATTTAATTGTAATCTACCCAAAGGAAATGATAATGCAGTTTGGATAGAACCTAATTTAGTATGTATAGTACAATACATGCCTTCTAACAAAGAAGGTATGCGTCAACCTGTTTGCAAAGGTATTAGAGAAGACAAAGAAACAAAAGAGTGCAGAGAATAATGGTTCCTACTTGGTTTTAGACAATCATAAAATTAGAGGATTCAAACTATTGAATTTATCAACAGCATTTAAATCCTCCTTTTTATTTATACTCTAAAGTAAGAAATAACCAAAATAATCTATACTTTTTTATTCAAATGTTTTAATAACGTTACCTGATATTCTGGTTTTTTTTATATTTTTTTGTAATACTTCTTCAAAACATTTTTCTAATTCACTTATATTAAAATCTAAAATCATAGTCATTTCATTTTTCTGAAAGAATAATCGGTTTGCACTCTTACATCATTTTATTTATATAATCAAAAATCACTTGATTTATATAGTTATCTCCTATGACATTTTTATTTGAACCACACTACCAAATCATTAGTATATATTCTATGTGAAATCTTTTATAATGTAGGCAACAAGCATTAAAACTATATAGCTAAGTCCAGCTATAAAAAACTGATGACTTAATGTATCACTAAAGTATGATAATATAGCGCCAAAATATGGAGCAATGAAAGAGCCTAAACTTTGGAAAACTAATAATGTTGTTGTGCCTTTATTACCATAAATTCCTACCTTTTCTTGAAGAAATGGTACAAATGCCATATATCCATACCCTAATATAAAAGCTGATAATAATGTTAATAACAGACTTCTAGATGCTGAGGCTATTACAAACGAAATTGCACATATCAAATAAAATAATATAAGTGATTTATTCTTCAGCTTATTATAAATATTGCCATACATTGCTCCTGATACTAAAGATCCTGCAGATATAAACATGACAAGTAAAGAGCCATCTTGTACAGACCCATATTCGTTTAATATTAACAATGTAGAACACTTAATAACAAAAAATGTTGCTAGAGTTACTGAAATAAAAGAAAGTACTGCATATAGAAAAATTTTACTCCAACATATTTTTGACCCACTATGTTCATTAGAACTTTGAACATCTGTAACATTTGGAACATATAAAAAAACTATTAAAAAAACAATAAATGATACTAAATATGTTAAAAAAGAAACATTCCAGCCAAACATTAGAAGTTGACCAGCAATATAAGTACAAATCAGACTACCTAATCCTCCAACACTCCCTTGAAGTCCTATCATTTGACTTCTTGTTTTCCCATCAAAGAAATAAATAATCATTATTAATAACGTTGAGGAGATAAGTCCAACTCCAAATCCAAAAAGTAGTCTTGTAACCATCATAATAATTAT
Organism: Erysipelatoclostridium sp. MSK.7.34; assembly: GCF_019041935.1. Classification (NCBI taxonomy): domain Bacteria; kingdom Bacillati; phylum Bacillota; class Erysipelotrichia; order Erysipelotrichales; family Coprobacillaceae; genus Thomasclavelia; species Erysipelatoclostridium sp. MSK.7.34. The sequence continues at coordinate 96,149 of NZ_JAHPYJ010000011.1, read as the reverse complement.
ATCTTGAAAGATATATGGTGCTACACCGCCTAATCCACACAATAGCAGTCCTATTAGAACTGTTCTTTTATTTCCTATAACACCAGAGATTAAACTACTACACAGGATTGCTATCATCATTGACAATGACGGTATGGTTGTTATTAGTTCAATAATATGTACTGGAACATCGGAAAACGATTCTGCAATAGCAGGTATATTCCCGGCTATTGCATTTATGGATGCTGTAACAACAGCACAGCTTAATAAAGCAATTTTCAATAATATATTTTTATTTTGATTCATCTTTCCCTTTCTCCTTTCATTTCATGTTTATCATAACATATAAAAACTGTATTTATAATGATTTAAAATAATCAATATTATTGATTATTTTTAATTTTATAATATAATTTATATAGGTGATTGTGATGAATATTATAGAGGAATTATATTTTTTTAATAAAGATGAATTGTTTTTTAAAAAATATTATTTTTTGGATAAGACTAAACAAAATATTGAATATTTTTATAAAGAAAATCAAAATGATGCTACAAATCTTAATATTGCACTACATCCCGAATCTCTACCAATCTATCATTATGAAGATGATTTTATAAAAAAAAATCATAATATTTCTATTATAAAACACCCTCGTTATATTCCTTACTTTGAGCATAAACATGCTTATTTCGAAATTTTATATGTTCTAGATGGACAATGTGATAATACTATTTTTGATACTGAACTATTATTAAAAAAGGGTGATTTTTGCCTTATAGCCCCTCATATTTCACACGGTGTTAAAAATTTTGATGATAATTCTATAGTTATCAATATTTTAGTTAGAGAAAGTACTTTCCTAGATACATTTATGAACTACATCAAGGATAAAGATTTATTAAGTATATTTTTTATAAATCATCTTTTTTCTAAAACTAAAACGAAATATCTTATTTTTCATACTCATGGTGACTCTCAAATATTAAATTATGTATTACAAATGTATGAAGAACATAAACAGATGGATATCTATTCTGATCGTATTATTTGCAGTATGTTTTCTATATTAATGTCATTACTTAATAGGAACTATAATAAAGACATTACAATTTCTCAAAATAATATAATCAAAAATCTTCCTGATTTTCAGATTATTGATTACCTACTTAAAAATTATAAACATGCTTCTTTAGAAAATATTAGCAAAGAATTCCATTATACCGTTCCTTATTGTTCTAAACTTATCAAAGAGACGACAGGATATTCATTTTCAGAGTTACTAACAAAAATTCGTATGCAAAATGGTAAAAATCTTTTACTTAACACAAGACTTTCTATTGAAGCTATCAGTCTTAATCTAGGATATAAGAATCCAGAAACTTTTATTCGTGTTTTCAAAAAAAATTATCTTATAACACCACATCAATTTAGAAAACAAGCTAACTTATAAAATACTTTCACTTGATTCATGGTGTATTTTACGGCACGACCAATTGTTATTTTTGTATCATTTATTTTTACTCTTCGATTTATTACAGTTTCAAATAATTTATCAATATAATAATGATATTTTTTCATTTTCAAACCTGGTATATTGTAAATGACTCATCTATATCGTCATTTACAATATACATATCCTCTCTATCAACCTTATATAACCGTGGTTGATTACGGTTTTATTCATTTGTAAAATTGAATTTGTGAATATGGATTTGTATTTCATTCCTGTGACTTTGACTACTTAGAGGAGGTTCTTACCACACCTTATTCCAAAAACAATGATTAGTAAGATGAGTCTTTGAATTCGTATTTTGAACCAGGTTTTGTGGTCTAAGTGTTGTGGATAACCATTTTCACATATTTCAACAAAGAAAATTATATCTTTAATCTAAATCTTCTCCATTTGATGCTATAACTTTTTTATACCAATAAAAAGAATCCTTTTTATATCTTTTAAAAGTTCCTTCTCCTTGGTCATTTGCATCAACATAAATAAAGCCATATCTCTTTTTCATTTGACCTGTTGATGCAGATACTAAATCTATACACCCCCAAGAAGTATATCCCATAACCTCTACACCATCTAAAACTATAGCATCTTTAAGATTGTGCAAATGTTCTTTAATATATCTGATATGATATTCATCATGAATCTCACCATTTTCTAATTCATCTATACCACCAACACCATTTTCAGCGATAAACAACGGCTTTTGATAACGATCATAAAAAGCGTTCAAAGTCGCTCTTAATCCTAACCCATCGGTTTGCCATTTCCACGCACTTTCCTTTTCTTTAAGATAAGGATTCCTTAAGGTTGGAAACATATTTCCCTCACCCTTTTCTGCATATGCATTAGGATCAGCACAAGTTAAATGTGAAGAATAGTATGAAAATGAAATAAAATCTACTGTATTTTCACGTAATATTTTTTTATCATCATTTTTAAATGGAATGATTATCTTCTTATGTTCTAACTCCTTTAATTTATATACTGGATAATATCCACGAGCTAAAACATCAGCAAAAAAATAATTATTTCTATCCACTTCATATGCTTGCCAAATATCTTGAGGCGCACATGTATATGGATAAGTTATTCCTCCCGCAAGCATACAACCTATTTTATTTTTTGGATTAATCTCATGAGCTATTTTAGTTGCCCATGCACTTGCTATCATTTCATGATGTGCAGCTATATAAATTTGTTGTAATTTTTCTTCTTCACTTCTAACAACTACTCCAGCTGCAAAATAAGGTAGAGCTGTTATACAATTAATTTCATTAAAGGTTAACCAATATTTAACAAGATCTTTATATCTCATTAAAATTGTTCTTACATATTTTTTAAAAAATTCAATTGTTTTTCTGCTTTCCCATCCTTGATATTCCTTAACCAAGTGTAATGGGATATCATAATGAGTCATTGTAACTAGTGGTTCGATTCCATACTTATGACATTCTTTAAAAACATCTTCATAGAATTGTAACCCTTCTTCATTAGGTTCTTCTTCATCACCATTTGGAAAAATACGCGACCAAGAAATAGACATTCTTAATACTTTAAAACCCATTTCTCCAAATAATGCTATATCTTCTTTATAATGATGATAAAAATCAATACCTGTTCTTGAAGGATAATATGTATCATTTTTATCATTAAAATTATCTAAATTTCCCATCATTACAGAAAAACGATTACACCCTTGAGGAACAAGGTCAACATGTCCCATTCCTCTTCCGCCAATATTCCAAGCTCCTTCACATTGATTGGCAGCAATTGCTCCCCCCCATAGGAAATCTTTCGGAAAGTTATCTCCATTTGATTTTTTGTTTATCATTTTATTCACCTACCGGTTCCATATTTTGAGCATTTTCTTTTTCTTGAGTTAACAACTGATTATCATATACTTTAAAGAAAGGATACCAAATAAAAATAGTTACTATTAATGCTACGATTTCAAACACAATCATACGCCAGTCTAGACATTTAATAAAACTATTAATAATGATTGGGAATGTTCCAGTAACCAAAATGTAAAATGGAGTTATTAATCCAAAAGCACATGCTAACCAATAAAAAATTGCAATTACAGTTCCACTCAATACAAATGGTATCATTAAAATTGGATTAAACATAATAGGTGCACCAAATATAACTGGTTCAGAGATTCTAAAAATTGCTGGTACGATTGATGCTTTACCAAAAACACTTAATTGTTTGGATTTTGCTTTTTTAAGGCATAGGATAACAAGAGCTAAAGTATTTCCTGTTCCACCTAATAATGCAATTGCTTGTGTCATAAAAATTGGATGGAAGATAGGTGCTTGTCCAGCAGCAAATAATTCTGCATTAGCAGCGAACGCTGCCATTGTAATTGGCGTTGTTAATGGCATAAATACCATCATCCCATGAACACCACAGCACCACATTACAAGGATAAGTACAGATACAAGAATTGCTCCTGGTATAGAGTTTACAGCTGATACTGGTTTTGCTAAAATTGTTTCAATTAAAGATGGTAAAGAACTACCTGGAATAAAATTACTAATTAATAAATTTACTGAAAAGAATAAAGTCACATTAATTACCAAAGGTACAATTGAAGAAAACATGTCTGACAAAAATGGTGGAACACCTTCTGGCATTTTAATTGTTATTTTCTTTTGCATACAAATTCTTGTAATTTCAACAGTAAGTAAACTTACAATAATTGAAGTAAATAACCCTTGTGAACCAAGATAAGTAGTATTAATCATTGAAGCCACATTTCCATCAGCCAAAGCTACATAATTTGCTGGTGCAGCAACAATCATAAAGATAATCATTGATGTAAATCCTGCATTCATTTGAGATAATTTATAACTTCCAGCTAAATAATAAGCAATAGCAAATGCCGAAATTAATGAAAGCATTCCCATTGTCATGTTAAATGGTATTAAAATTGTTGCTTTATATGTTTGTGAAAAATTGTACCAACCTTCAAAAATTGACCAGAAACCACCTTGAGCAATTAAGTCAGCTGTCACAGGTGGATTAGCAATAATCATAAAAATTGCTGATACTAAAATAAAGCTGACTGTTGCCATAAACCCTTTTTGCATCGCTGAAAAGTGCCTTTGAGCACCAAAGAAATTAGCAATAGGTGTAAGCTTTTCTTGAATAAATGTCATAAAACTATTCATGAGTTATTCCTCCTTTCCCAAACAAGCCTTAACCTGTTTCATAATATTTTCCACATTACTCATCCCATAATCCATTGGGGAAATTTTTTCTACAGGCACATCAATTGCATTAGCTTTAATTTCGTTATATTGATAAGAAATTTGTGGACCAATAAGAATACAGTCAAAATTTTTATATACATTTAAATATTCACTCATTGGAACAGCTCTAACTTCTAATTCAATATTTTTTTCTTTGCCCCATTTTTGCATTTTGTTCATTAGAATACTTGTAGATAGACCATTTGCACATATTAATAGTATTTTCATAACTATTCTCCCTCATATTTTTCTTTACGCATTTCAATCATTTCTTTAATTAAATCAATTGCTAACATGCAAGTCATTAAGTGATCTTGTGAATGAATCAATAACACACTAATATCTGTTTTTTCACCATTAGCTTCAGCAACCAATAAATCCATCTGACCTTTATGAGCCAAGTTCACTTCCTTTTGGCTTTGTTCAATTAAATCGTCAGCTTTATTAAAGCAACCTTGTTTAGCTTTACTTAATGCTTCGAAAGCTAATGATTTCGCTTCCCCTGCATGAGCAATAATTGTAAAAGCGATTTGTTCTACATCCATTGTTTCACCTCATTTTTTTAAAATCATTAAACAAACTCTTATAATTGATCGATCTTTATATTTTCCTTGTTCAACGATATCAATATACAATGAATTATAAGCTTCTTCAAATCCTTTAAAATGTGGATATTTCTTTCTTTTTATACACTAATTTTTTAATTTATACACTTTTATTCTTTTTTGATTTATTTATGTAGTATATTGAAAAAATATGAAACAATACGCAATTTTTATCTTCACGTTTTTTACAATAATATGATGAAAAAATATACACTTTATACACTAAAAAAATAAAATCTAACTTTTAAAGCTAGATTTCTTTAATCAGTTTAATAAGAATTGCTATATCTGAGTCAGATAATGTAATTTCATAAACATTCTCAATATTCGAAAATATATCACAAAGATAATTATATATTCTCTTATTTGCTAGTATTATTTTGTTATAATCATCAATTTGTTTAATTTTTTGTTGATGTACTAGTTGATATATAAGATTACTTATATGCATAATTAATCCTATCTTTTGATTCTGATTCAAAGGATATTTTATATCAATTTTGTTAATTGTATTAAGTAATATGTCCTTTAATAAGTCGATATCAAAATCTGGCATTTGTTCTTCAATATTTTTAAAAATCAATGAATATTTTACCCTTTTTTTTGTTTGGAGGTATTTGCCATTCACACTAAATAATTCCGATAACTTCTCAACAGGTACATTAAATAATTTAGAAACTGAAACAAATGAAATTCCGTGTAAATGAGGGTCAAACGTTCCTACAACATACAGTATATTATATTTGTCTTTTAAATGATTGATTTGTATAATAAGCTGATTTTTGCTCCCCATAGATAAAGGAACAATATCAATATTTTGGAATTCAATATTCTTTTCTAAATATTTTTTTATTTGCAAAGCTCCCCCTTCACCACTCATGCATAATGTGATAATAATATTTTTTTTAAGTTCTCTTTTATAATTATTTACAATAGATGGGAAATATTTTTCATAACAATCATTCATATTTGTCATAATTAAATCCAAATCATAAATTGTTTCTATTTTTCTAGCACATTCTAATGCAACTAAGGTCGTTGGAGATATTATAAAGTGAATGTTAATACCGGTTTCATCTGCAATTTCTTCAGCCATGGTCTTTAATGAACCCATATCATACATCATTAGTATACCTTTTCCCATATCAATTTCTTTTATCAGGGATTTTAATTCATTATATGCATCCATTGCTTCTTTATCTAATGGTAAATTATAAGCATAGACTTTATTTGTCCTTACTAAGGATTTTACAACCTCTACAAGAGAAGAAGCCGTTTGATTACCGTGCATAGCAATTAAAAAAACTGGAAATCCATCATCTTGCATAATTGGATTTTTTTGACAAATAAACATAGTTATTAAAGAAGCTTCTTCTAACTCAATATGTATATTTAATTGTTCTTCTATCGTATCTAAGAGTTGTAAACTCAATACATATTCTTTATGATTTTCATTTATCATTTTTTTAATATTATTATCATTATAATTTCTTACTTTTGGATGATCTATAAGAGATTGTATATGCAAACACAAACCATAAAAAATTGAATCAGAAAAAACACGATTCAATTTATAGGAAGCATTATTTAAAAATTTTTTTACAATCTGAATAATTTGATAATTTACTATTTTACTTAGTGACGTTTCATCTATATTTTGATCCTCTATTTGTTTTGTATATTTCTTTAATGTTATATTTATATTTGAATCTTGGAACAAGCTTTCATTATAAGTGTTATCTTTCAAATAACTGTATGTAGCCAAATGTTTTTCTAATAAAGAATCATCTTTTATTTTTTCAACAAATTCTTTTGAAAACCTATATAAACAATTATGAGAAATAAATTTTAATTCCGGTACATGATTTTTATAAAAAATTAATCCTTTTTTCACATATTTAGGCAAATCATCTAAATATATATGAATGTCTAAATTATTGTATTTCATTTCTCTTAAATGGGCACTCGCACATCCGCTTTTTATATCAGTTATTAATTGTTTAATATTTTTTTCACAATGATATAATAATAAACATTGTAATACTTCAAAATCAACAATAAAATTTTTGTCTATTTTTTTTGCTTCATTTTTTAAAGTATCTTTTATAATTTCAAATCTTTCATCTAAACTTCTTTCCTCTAAATCCGGAAAATCAATAATTACAGGCATACTATCAAAATAGTTCTTTTCAAATTCTGCATCTACATTTTTTCCCGAAGAAAAAATTAAAATAAAATTTTCTTTTGATTGTAAAGTTATAAAATCATATATAATTGAACGTTTATCTTGTGATATTAAATGTATATTATCGACAAATAACATCCCATTCTTAAGTTGTTTTAAAAATTCATTATCTTTTAAAATATTTATCAAATCATTTTCGTGATTCATAAAATATTTACAATTAATTTTAGATAATTTGATATCGCTAGAAATTCTTTTAGTTTCTTTAAGATGATGAAATAATGTTTGAACAAAAAAACTTTTTCCAACACCACTATTCCCAATGAGAAGGAACGTATAATTTTTATTAGGGTACATTAATTCTGAATGAACTATTTTAATAGCATTTTTTAAACTACCATTATACCCTATCATTCTTTGAAATATCATATTATATTCTTCTTCTATTTGATTAAGAGTGATAAACCTATATAAAACTGGTCTACCATCTATTTTTTCTAATTTATTATCTTTAACTAATTGATTAAGTATTGATGATAAATTTGTTCTTTGCATATGAAAATGTTCAACCAATTCTTGAGTTGTAAATAGCTTATCTTCATTATCCATACTTACCATTCTTTGTATATATGATAAAACCAAATCCTTTTTTTTCATATGTATTCGCCCTTCATTCATCAAAATTTAAAAACAATATGTTTTTTTTATTAAACTTTGGCATTGTCATATAAAAATTAATCTTATTATAAATTAATTTTTATATACTCCATCATTCCTACGCCTATAATCATTATAATTAATCAATATAAATTATTCAATATAATAGAAAACAAGTAAAAAAAACAGTTGCCTAAACAGACTTCTTATAAATCTATTTAGACAACCACATTTTAAAAGTTATTAAATTTTCTAAATATTAACATATCCTTTTTTATATAACTATTTACCAGAAACACATCCACTATCCACAGGTATAACAACACCATTTATAAATGATGTTGCATCTTCACACAAGAACATAACTTTTATCAAGAACTCTCATACATTCATCAAAACCTTTTTTATATCTATTGTCCATGAATCATTTAAATTTATCCTGGGGATCAATAATAATTTTCCCATTTTCCTTAGCACACTTTTCAAAATCAGCTCTAACAATTATTATTTTTTTCACCATATCCTTCAGAAACAGGCGCTATATTTTTTTTGTTATCTAAATCATCATGAATCTTATCATTATTCTCACTCATGGTTCTCATCTCCTTTTTGTACCATTAACTGATACAGCCGTAATTGTACAAATGACACTTTACAATTGTATCATTATAGACGTTTCTTAACGAAGGAGTATTTATATATTCTTCATAACTTATTGCCTTTATTGTATTGCTCATTTTTACTGTATCCCTTAACTAATTTTAAGACTAATTCTTCCCATACAAGTGCTTCTGTATTGTTTAAGCACGATAGAACTTCTAACCCAGCTACTAAGCCTCTATTAGCTAATTCATTTATAATTTCACTTATAAGCAATTAGCTGTTTCTTGCGCTTCTGTATGCTTTTTTAAGAGTGATGCTAATTCTTTATTTTCTATCTACATCACTCAACTTCATTTTTAATAAACTCAACACCTAAATTATTCAATACTTGTTTTATGCCATTTAAAACATGTAACAAACGCTCTTCTATTGTTAATTTACTCATCTTTCTTTTTTATCCTCTATTAAAATAGATTTCTTATATTGCTGCACTCTTTAATCATAACAATCATTTCATTTGCTTTTTCTTCTATTGTGTTACAAAATCCATCAACTGCTTTTTCTTTATCTATGTCAGCTTGGAATATATATTCTTCGCTACCTGTACAATAAGGCATCAAATAATTAATTGTACATACATTATGAGATACTGTGATATTTGTAATTTCTATTTCTTCATTTTTCAATGGTTTGAATACTTTTTTCCAATACTTCTCTAACTTTTTATCTGGTGAAATAGTATTACTGTTTTGTGGATAATCACTTTTACCAGGTTTAACTCCAATAAACTTCAAATGTGATTCTAAATCATTTTCAGACCATTCAATAATCTTAAAAATATATACATCATCATTTTTTCCAAAAACAACTTTATTTTTTAAATTACTAAGATGCTTTTCTGCACCTTTTAGAGTTTTAAAAACTTTTGGTTTTTGCATATTAAAATAGCTACTTGGATAAAGATATGTGCCGTCCATATCACTATATGTTCCTGCATAAATTCCATCGTTATATTTGATTACATACATTTTTCATTACCTCCTTTTAATCCAAGCTATCTTCTAAAATACTTTTTAAGATTGAACGTACATAATCATATGAACGCTCTCGTTCTTTCTGCTCTTCTTTTGTATATCTATCATAAGAATATCCACGGGTATTAGTTTTTCCATACCCTCGGAAAAACAATTTCTCATTATTTTTGCATTTAAAATACACATATCTAAATTCAAAATTGAAATTCTTATATATAACATAAATACTATTTACATCATTGCTGCGTATACTTATTTCAATTTCTGGATTAATTTTATTAATTTCTTCTTGAATACATTCTTTTATTAACAAAGCATATTTCTTTTCATAATTTTCCAGTTCTTCTTTAAATTTCTTAATTTTATTCATTTCAATTTCTCTTTTTATTCAGCCTCATCATAGAGTTCACTAACATGATAAACAACTATAGCATCATTAAATGCTTTATTTATTTTATCGCTGTTTTTTTCCAGCCAGTCTTGTCGTTTTTCTTCATTCTATTTAATCCACGATTTTGGTACTTCATACAGTATTGAAAGTTGTATTCATCTTTCAATTTAGCAAACTTTAAATATTCATACTCAAATCGGGTAAGTTTAATTGTTTCTATTTTTAACATTTTTTACCACTCCTTATAAATGCCAGGATTCCTGCAAATGCTTCATTTCTCCATTTTTCTATTCTTTCATTTACAGTTTTTTCAAAATAATTAATATTCCCCTCATAATCATCATAATTTTTATTTAACGGTGATAATTTTAATCTGAATTTATTTTTAAAATTGATATCACCATTATCAAGAATATTCGAAATACTATATATCAGTGAATTTAGTTTTTTATTGTATAAATCATAATCATCACTCCAGAAAACTGCATCCTGCAGTAAGATAATTCTTAAATTTATTCGGTTGATCACTGCGTTATATAGATTTATTTGCTGTAACCGTTCATCGCTATATCCAAATTTGCGCCTACAGTATTTAAATTTTTTATATGTCTTGCCTAGTGAGATAATAATTTTAGATAATGCAACGATGTAAAATTTTTCAAGTTTTGCAATAAAGTTATTAAAATTTCTTTTCTTAATACTTTTGTCTCTATGATCCTTGTACCAAAGATGCCTAATTTTTGTTGGAGTCACATCGTACTTTTCTACTATGACATTCCCGTCTTTATCTTTCATAATTTCATTTTTTTTGCATATCATTACCATATTAGGATCATCTTTTTTGCATGTCCTTCCTGTAAATTTATTTATGTACATATTTCTTTTGTATTTTTTTGGATTAGATATAGGTTTTGTAAATACTTTTCTTTCAAACACAAGAAAATCTATGTATGTCCCGTTTCCAACATTTGTAAATTTATAAACAAAGGGAATAGATTTATAATCTAGACTTATATTAAACATAAACTGTTTCGCAAGTTCATGTTTTTGCTGTTTAGATAATGATCTGGAAATCATCACTCTTAACTTAATACAGTAATTCTTTTTAGTTGCATTTCTTTTTTTCTCATATGCAATCAGCTTGTCAATTTTAGATTCTATATTTGCTTGATTTGAATAAGCCTTAGTTTTGATAAAAGATTTAATAATGGCTGTATCTTTTATTGTTTTATACTCAATGTAGTTTCCAGAACTGAGCATGCGTCTCATATCTCCTCTCTAAATCAACATCAAAGGGACTTTGATGTTTTTATTTTTTTGTCAAATCTAAAAAATTATCATTTATTCAGTTAAATTTTAATTTTTTCATAATACTCAATTTAATGTTATTTTTTTATTTTTCTTATTACTTTTGTGATCTGCTCTTTATGATTAATGCCTAATTTTTTCGCCTTGCCTTTCAATGCACTTATGTACAAAAACACCAGCCAACACAATATTATAAAAATTAATATTCCAATCAGTATGATTAAGATAACAGTGAGTTTATCGTCTTTTGATAAACTCTCAAACTTATACACTTCAAACATATTAATCATTTGTAATCACACCCATCATTTGCAACACTCTGTTTAAATCTTTTATATCCACGCAATTAATAGTAATCTTATTATTTTTTGTTACCGTACACTTCGCATCAAAATAATTTGTTAATTTCATACGGACTTCTTCGTAATGAATACTTAGATCATCTTTCACAAAATCATCGATAGATGTCTGTCCTGTCAGTACTTCATCATCATTTTTCACCTTAGGATCTTCCTCGATTTTTTTCTTTATTTTTGTCAACACTAACTGCAGCGTCTCAATAGGTAATCCTGATTTGTGGATAAGATAATCATTTCTCTCTTCTATATTTACAAGATTTCTGTTCACATCATCCTTAAATTCGTTTAAATACATTAGTACAGTATTTTCAAGTTCATCAATAAAATCTCCTACCTTTTTTAATCCTAATCCACTCTGTTTTGAAATGAATTCTCTAATTCTTCCTTTAAATTCTCCGTTTTTATTGAGTACTGCAACATACTGGTAATATGCCTTAAACAAAGTATATTTCTTTTCTTCAGTATCAAATCTACGATAATCATTGTAAGTAAGAATAGTATCCATCTCTTCAATTTCATTATCTGGTTTCTTAACAATCGTTGCGACTATTGTCTTTTGAACTTTTCCAGTACCATCTAATTCACTCTCATGTTCAATATTATATTTGCAGGCTTTAATTCTTTTATGACCGCTTACCAACATATACTTACCATCACTATCACGATAAACTGTAATAACTTCTAAGACTCCATTTGGATTGTGATAAATTTTATCAGCAAACTCTACTATATCCTCCAGTGTATCGAAATCTGGATTTAATGGATTATATTTAATATCCTCTATTGCAATCGGTTCTACCTTTTTTCTTTTATCAAATTCCCTCATCAAATCCTCACTGTTAGATTTATCATATTGTTTTAAATTAAATTCTAATCCGCTCATAATATCTCCTCGCCCTCTTTTAATTTTATATACAACGGTTTCATTAAATGAATACATCAGTTTTCTTATAATGTTCTGTAAAATATAATAACCATTGGCAATAACAATACACTCATCGCAGAACACTACTCCGTTTCTAAGATTTTTAATACACATTCCATTTAGAAAATAATAATAGAAAAATCTTTTTTCACTTTGTGTTAAGATTCTTGATGCACTTAATAATAATTTCATTATTATTTCATTTGCCCTATTTGCTACTCTTGTTTCAACAAGAGTAGTCAAATCACAAATTTTTTCTACTTCAGCAATATTTAATTTCTTTACCTCATAAAAGCCAGATTTAATAACTGATCTTAAATCTTCAATAAGAGTTTTTGTATTCTGCTGTGTTTTTTCTTTATCGATGTACGGACAAATCATTAAAATACACCTCTACTTCATCAACCAATTTCTTTAAATCATTACCAATATTAAGATCACTGTCGATTAAAAATTCATTTTGGATCGTAGCACTGTTCGCAGGTTTTGCACGATACCGAATAGTTGTGTCTAATGTTTTTCCTCTAAAATATTTGTGGAACAGATTGACAATTCCTTTTTCATTGTTATTATCATTAATCATCGTCAACAATACTTTTAAGTCAAAATCAACATCCTTCATTTTTAAAAGCTTGCTTACAGAAACAATTAATCCTTTTAAAGAACCTCTATCTGGTTTAACAGGGATAATCACTAAGTCAGCAACTCTTAGTGCATTGCTCAAAATAACACTATCATCTGGTGCCTCATCTACTATTACAAAGTCATAATCATCTTCAATATATTTAAACGCAGACTTTAGATATCCAGTTATGTCCTGATTAAAATTATGAAGTAAGCTTATTTTCGCATCACCAAGTGATAATGCAGAAGGTATTAAATCTAAGTTTTTTACTCTTGTTTTCATAATTACTTCTTTAATGTAACTAGGTTCTTCAAAAATATCTTTTAGATTAAAATTAATGGTGTAATCACTGTATAAACAGTCATTCAATTTATTTAAGAAATCTTCCTCATTCTTAATATCATCATTAAATTCATTGATAAATTTCTCATCAAGTTCGTTTCCAATATTGCCTGCAACATCTGTTGCATTTGCTTGTGGATCGCTGTCAATAAGCAGTGTTTTATATCCTTTATCAGCCATGCCTTTTGCTAAAGATAGTGCGGTAGTAGTTTTACTAACTCCACCTTTCATATTTGTAATTACAATTGTTCTCATATTTTTTTCCTCTTTTCCTTTTTTTTAAATTTCTTTGATCATAATTGCATCTGGGATCAGTAAAGCTAAACGATACTTAGCCTCCCTCAACCGTTTATAATAACTATTTGTCGATATGTTCATCTCATTCTTCACTTCCTCTCTTGTGTAATTTAATATTTCTCTTTTTATCAAAATACATCTGTCTTCCTTATCCAATTTATTTATACAGTCAAACATTTCTATAAGAAACATTGTTTCTTCATTAGATTTGTCCAACAGATCTATCATTCTGCTTTCATATTTCTTAGAATCAACACTTGATTTCGAATCATCCATTTTTAATATCGAAGTTGTTGTAATAAAATTTGCATCAAAATCTCTTTCGAGATTGTCTATTAAATAAATTCTTATATCATTTTCCTTATCTTCCTCACATGCTATTTCAATGTTGTATCTTGCCCCGTTGACGATTCCTGAAAGATATTCCAATAATTCCTGAATATTCTCCATTGTTTTTTTGTTATCCAAAATTATACTCATCAGTCTCCCTCCCAAGCCTACATAGAATTTTTTTGCATATTTAAATTTATATTGATAAAAACGACAAAAAAAGCACTTTGCAAATTAGTTGCTAAGTGCTTCTATAAGTTAATTGCTAAGTGCTTCTGTAAGTTAATATTTTCGAATAAAAACAGGTATTTCGCCCCATTTTTATTAAATAATCTAAAAAAATAAAATAAGAAGATAAATCATACAAAATAAAGTTATATACTTTATACTTGATTTCACAGTCATTTAAGCATATAACTACTAGATTTTATCTTTCCAATATGGTAAATTTCTATATAAACAAACCATATTTATATATTATATGATTTATTATCATATGTGTCATGGTTAAGTGCTAAATGACTATGCTCAATCCTGTTTCATTGGTAGTGAAACAGGATTTTTTATTTAGTTGTTTCGACTGTTTAAGTATATCACCTGAAAACATAAAAATAAATAAAAAATTGAAAAAATAACGATATTAATTATACCACTGCTTGATAATTTAAACATTTTTTAAATACTCATATATCAGTTTATAGAGTACAACTCTATTTTTAATCAAAATATTTCTCAATAATAAATTGTTAGACAAAATTTTATTTGATATAATACGTTTGTTATCGTCCCTCCTGTTTGGAGAGGAGGTGGTATAATAATGTCCGATTTGATTATTTCTGTCATGGCAGGTGTAATAGTTTATTACATATGCAAATAGTTAGACAAATATTTATAACGATAACTAGCCTAGTGTTAAGTTCACTGTAAAAACCAGAAAAGGTAAGGAGTGCATTCCTTACCTTTTTGTTTGCATTGTGATATAACAATGCCCGATTTACAGATAGATTATAACATTTAATCTATTCAATATCAAGTATATCTATTTTTTTACTGTTTATACCATTTTTTATCATATATTTTATTACCGCCAATTCTTTCCATAATATCCTTGCAAAGTAATTGAGATATGTAATTTTATTCTATTTCATTTTGATCCCATTTCCTTCATTTCTCCCATAGCAATCAGTTCCCTGTTTAATTTAAATATTGCGAAATCAATATTCAAAACAATTCTACTGCAACAATTGAAAAAATATAATTATCACAATCAAGAATTCTACAGTACTTACCATTTCACTAGATCTATTATCTGTAATCATCAATCTGTTTAAAGAATTATCTAATACCTATACCATCTTTGGGATTTAATCTATTATTTGTATTTATTTCCATTCCCCAATTTTTATTTCTATATGAATCTTTGGATATCATTCTTTTAGTCGTACTTTCTGCAATATACTTCACATTATCCCACTTTCTAAATTGCTTTCTAGCTTCTCCTTCCAAAATTTAACTTTTAATATTACATCTCTTTGAATTTTAAATAGTTTCCCACATAATATTAGAAATTATACATAATTTACAGTTCTGCAATATAATCATATATTTTTTTCAATTTTCTAATATCTTTTTTACTGTAACTGCCTTTAGTCATCTGCATTTTTAAACTCACCTTTAGATCATATAAATAGTCCTCAATTTTATTTTTTTCTTCACTTTTAATAACATCTTCAATTTTTTGAGCCATTTCTCTCTGAATTTTATTATTCACATGTAAATACGTATCCGTAATTTCTATATTTTCATGCCCAAGACGTTTTGAAACGTTGTAGACATCATTGGTTATTTCCAACATCATGGTAGCATGAGAGTGTCTAAAACCGTGCAGATTCATATTAGAAACATTGGATAACTCTTTATATTTAATAAAAAAAACGATCAAGAGTAGAATACGACAGCATTTTTGTATCACCAAAGACAAAATGATGATTAATGTTACAACTATATTCAGTCTTCTTATTAAGGTAATAATTAAGCAGCATTTCATTCAGGCTGTCATTAATATAAATAATACGATGTGAACTGAAAGATTTTGGTTCTTTAACAACCTGACCTCTACCTCTTACGCGACAGGCAGTAGAATTAATTGTTATTGTCTATTCTATCAGTTCTACATCTTTCCACATCAGAGACAGTGCTTCGCCTTTGCGCAGTCCAGTATAGAAAAAAACATTAAACAGTACATAGAATTTTTCTTCATCAACATGACTTATAAACCTGTTGAAATCTCCGATACTCCATATAATTTAACATTTTTTATGTTTTTCCTTGTCAACAAGAGTATGGATACGTTTTATCCTCGTGACTGCTCAACTGTCGGTGTAAAGCAATTCATTAAAACACTATATTTAATCAATCGTTTAAGCAGTTCTACAATTAAATTAATATATGACACCGAAATACATCACCACTTCTACTTCCATAGACACCTTCAACCATATCCTTTTGAAACTTCTTAATGGACTTTGGATCAATTGCTTCTAATTCTATGTTTCCAAATACAGGTTTCAAATGAGATTTATAACGATATTTAATAGAATCTGTAGTCGTAACCTGATTGATCATATCGACATCTTCGATATATATGTCAAATAATTCATTTAAAGTCATAATACATTCCTCCCATAAAAAAATCAGCTTTAATAATACATTAAACTGATTTATTATACTACCAGAATATTATTCAAGCTGGCGTTTTTTCTTTATCTTCTTTTTTTCTGAAGTCATTTTATGGGAGTATTTATTAAGCTTGTAAAATGAAGTTTTCCAGTATTATCAAGCAAGTTATCAAATATATTCATAGGAACCCCTTCTACCTTTTTATCTGGATTTATCTTACAATCAACAGCATTATACCTAGCCCACAAAGATTTTTTCTTATTGTTAATGTTTATACATCTTTTTTCAAATTTATCTGATTCTTCTAATTTGCATACCACAAATGAATTGGGCCTGAATGTCAATATTTCTTTATCCGTCCATGTCATGATCTCATCAACACGGCCTACCCTGAAATCATGCTCAATATTTTTATTATGAGTCTTCCTTTTTACTTCAACAACAACCCAATCACCTATACTGATTTTCTCGTATTCCGGACAAATAAAATGATAAGGCTTGCTGTTGATATTGATTTTTCTAGAAACACCTCTAGCGAGCCTTACAACAGCTATCTGAAGCTCAGTTGTTTCAATATTTAAACTCTCTAATTCTAATACCATTTCTTTCACCTCGTTATAAGTATATCATCTTATAAAATCAGAAAACACGACAAAAAAAATACTATATCCATTTCATTAAGTGCAATTACCTCAAAAATAACATCACCTAAAACTACTAGCTCAAATAGAACTATTCAATTACCTAGTAAAATAGTTGAGAAATTAAAGCAAAGATATATCATTGTATCATAACTAGATAGTTTTAATGAAGATTACTATTTATATAAAGACGAAAACTACATCTCTATTGCGACATTTAGAAGATGATTTAATGAAGATGTTAAAAAATCTTGTGTTAAAAGAATTACTGTACATGGTTTAAGACATTCACATGCGTCCTATTTATTATCAAATCCAACGATTTCTGAATTATTAATTGCTGATAGATTAGGACATAGTGTTGAAATGTTACGAAGTACTTATGCACATATTTATGAAAAAGCAGAAAAAATCTCATAGATTTTATTGATGAATTATAATGGTCTTGATTACATATTCAAGACCTTTTACTTTGCATAGCAAAAGAGCCTCATAATGAAGCTCTCTCATATATAATCGACAATTTATACCTTATTCCTTTAAATTAGTTCCAAAAGAGTTAAACCACGCCCTTTGATGAAAGGGTATTTTCTTTACAGGTTTCATATCCTCTAATGCTATTCCTACAGGTAAAAAAGCAACAAGATCATATTCATCTGGTACATTTAATATTTTTGCCATTTTATGACCTATTTGATCTAGATCTGTAATATGTCCTTCAATCCAACAACTTTGATAACCTAACTCTACAATAGCAAGTAACATGTTTTCAATAGCTGCTGAATAATCCTGGACAGAAAAACATTTATCTCTATAAGCATATATTCTTCTTGTCAAAACACATATCATTGCAGGAGCTGTCTCTCCAATAGGAGGTTTAATAACACTATGTAGTTTTTTTAATACATCCTGATCATCTACAACAATTAAACTTGTCGTTTGTTTATTACATCCTGATGGAGCAGATAATCCAGCTTCTACTATTTTCATAAGATCTTTTCTTGGCATTTTTTCTTGCTTATAACCCCCTCTATAACTATGTCTATTTATGATTGTATCAATTGTATTCACTTAAAAACTCCTTTCATTTATTTATTATTAATGAAAGAATCATCCATATGGAGCCAAAGGTCCATCATTCATCAATTTGAAGTTTATCATCATATTATATTTTTCCTTTTCAACATTTATATTTTCTTTAAAAAACTATAGCCTTTTTTATAAAATTCCTGCTTTTCATAAAAAGCATGTGCACCTAAACGTGTTATACCACTATTTAAAGTTATTACAGACACATTATGATTTTTTGCATATTTTTCATTATACTTGATCAAATTCTTGCCCACACCCATTTTTTGATATTTATAAGAAACTGCTAAGGCAATTATTCTCATAAGTTTCCCAGATATTTCAAAAGCCAATCCAAAATGTAAACCAATAAATACAACAACTTGTTTATCTTCAACAGCTACATAAATACAATAATTCTCATCTTTACACATATTTTCAATCCTATTTGCAAGTTCTTCACAGGAAACATCATATCCTAATTCGCACTTTAATAAGCTGTGTATATCATTTAAATCATCTGTATCATATAATCTATATTACATTTTTATCACCTCGTTTTTATAATTATCTAAGAACTTAACCTATATATTTACATACATCTAATAAGCTATTACATTTCCTTACATCATTTTCCTTTCCTGAATAATTAATTCCATAGAATGTTAATCCAAAATGTTTAGCTAATAAATAATCGGCTTGACTATCTCCACAATATATAGATGATTGCATATCTATATCATATTCTTTTAATGCCTTCTCTATCATCCCAGGTTTTGGCTTTTTACAACAGTGATCTAAATCATTATGAGGACAATAATAAATATTCAATACATTGATTCCATTATTTTGTAAAATTGTTAATAATTTTCCCGCAAATGAATAATAATCGTTTATCGAAATAATACCATCAGCTATTATATATATATTGATTTGTAACTATGATAATTTGAAATCCTTTTTCAATTAATTTTTTATTCCTTCAATAGAGGATTGCAGTCCTCTCTTTTCTTTTTTAGCACCACTATCAGAGACTATGTAACTAGTCTTTTTTCTTTAACTCTACAACGATAAGGTCAACAATTCGATTATTGACTCTAGATTCATGTACAGAAAAGCGGTAGTGGCACTTTAGGAAAGTATTTATGATCATAAAATACCTCCGTTTTTCATTATAACATTTCGAAGAAAAATTAACCATTAAATAAAAAAAGTAGATTTTAGCGAACTCAAAACACTATTAGACAAAATAGAACAAAACAGTTTTATAAAATTAAAATTAAATATTTAACATTGTTTGCATCAAAGAAAATCAAGAAGAAAAATCCCTCTTTATATCGACGTTTTTTCTTCTGAAGAACTTAATAAACGAATATTTATATGATATAATTAATATGAATAATAAGTGGAAATATTTATAACATATAAAATTTATTTTAGAGAGGGGATTTTATGAAAAAAAAAAAAATAACAATTATCATTTTCACGATTTATTTAGCATTTATCTTCCTATATCCGTTGTTGAGAGGTTCAATCGCACATATTAACGGTTACCCATCGTATTTTGAAAAAATACTTAAGTGTATAAACATAATTCCATTCTATTTTGATTACACTGTAATGCCGTCTGTTATTATAAAAAATATTATTTTTAAGATTTGTCTATTTATTCCAGTTGGTTATATGCTTTTCACAAAAAAACAAAATCAAATTCAAATTGTGAAAATATTATTATTAATAGGATTTTTAAAAGAGACATTCCACTTATTAATTTTATACGGTTATTTTGATATAACGGATATTTTATATTATCTAGTTGGAGGATTAATAGGATATTATATACATAAAATAATATTCAATTGGAAGGTTTATAATGTTTAACCGCATGAAAGATATGTATAAATAAGAGAGGGGATAATAATGAAAAAATTAAACATTTTAAAAACGTTTGCAATAAGCATTGTTGTTATATCGTTGCTTTGTGCTTTTTGTTTTCCTATAAATGCTGTAAACGCACTTACAAACTATACTGAAAACAAAGAGAACAGATCCATTGAAACGTTAACCATAACTGCAGACCAAGGATTAGGTGGCGATATGGGATATGTAACATGTAAAGTTATTGTAAATTATAATATTCAAGCTCGTACATATAAGGTTGCTGGGGTAACAGTGACACCTCACTTTTCAAGCAGTCAGCCATTATTAACCATGATAGGAAATCCAACAACCACGCCAGACAGTGGCGGATTAATTACAAATGGCTATGTTACAGTTCATTATAAATTTGGTATTATGTTCACTGATTATAAATGGTCAAAAAGCTGTAAAGTTTATTTATAATATCTTATAACTGAATAATAACTATACATATCTTTCACATTTCAACATCAACGATAAAAAAGTTCAGAATAGGGTGATAACAATCATGAAAAATAAAGTCTCTAAACAGGTCAATGAATATGTAAACTATTTTCCCACCAAAAGAGTAATTATTAAGCCTTTTTTTAAATGCCGAATTGACACAACAAATTATATGTTATTCAAGCAAAATGAAATTGAAATCCACTATGATGATAATTTATACACTATAAATCATGAACAAATTAATGCAGTGATTTTATCAATGTGTAGTCGATTATATAATCCTGGAATAATTGAAAACAATCCTGCTAAATGGGTTGTTAAAAGATTTACCACCGGATCAATCGGAACAGTTATGCAACCTGTGATTTATAATGTTGACATAGACATACTTTGTAAAGATAAATTCCTACAATTCGAGTGTACAAATCTAGATGAAATGTCAGAAATAATAACACATTTAAAAAACATAGGCATAATAGTTCAAGATTCTTTAGGAATAGAAAAACTATTAAAGGTCTATAAAGATAAATATGAGTTGTTCAAATATTTAGACAGAACTTTTCCTAAATTAGCTAAAAAGGAAAATTTAGATAATCCTCGTGGTGTATTAACAAATAAATAACATTTATATCAAAAGACAGAATTCATAACAAAAAAAGTTCGTGATGTATTTTACGAACTTTTTTTGTACCAAATGTTCTTCAGTCGAACCGCTGAACCGTTAGAAATTATGAAAATGATAAATTAACTTTGAAAAAGTATAGTAGTCGAGAGATTTCTTTAGATTTTAAAAAACATAAAAAGCTATATATACCAAGGGTTTCAAACAAAAAAAGTATGGTTTTACTATAGTATATCTCCCATAGTAAAACCATAGCAAAAACAATATCATTAAAAATACTAAAACAATAGCAGTGAAATACACATTCAAGCTAATACCAATTATAGTCAATAGACTAAAATTTGCTAAGTATATTCCTACAAGTTTTCATTTACCAACACATGAACAATTGGATCAAGTTATCGATATTCTTAATGATAGAGATAATGATAGCAATAAATATTGCTATGCTGTTAAAAGAAACGGAAAAATAAGGATAATAAACAGATGCATCGTACCATATTTAATGATAACAAAACAAGATTATTACGACCATCTTTATATGATCATTTCAAAAACGATACAACTGTAAGCTTTTGTTATAAACCACTACCATCTGATCATAAAGACGATTCAACTATTCTTCTGAATTTTTCAAAAAATCAAAAGCAGGGTAAGAGCCGGAGGTGCGGACAATTTCTTGGACCAGAGATGATGTAAAGGAGGAAAAAATATGTCATATACGGAACAGGAAAAACAGCAGGCACTTGCACTTTACGATGAAACTGGTTCAATAGCCAAAGTCATTAATACACTTAGCTATCCAACTAGACAAAATATGTATACATGGATCAAAAACAGAAATATTGAAAAAAGAAAAAAGTAGCCGTTGACTATTCAGATACACCTGAGCATAGAAGACATCCATCACTGGAATTAAAATTATCAATCATTCGTCGTTGCTTTGAAGAAGGAGAAGATATAAAATCAGTATCAGAGGAAACTGGTTATTCAAGAGCAAGTATCTATCTCTGGAGAAGAAAATATGTTGTTGGGGGTGCAGCTGCATTGACAAGTGAAAAAAAGCATTTACCTCGAGGTAAAATCATTACAGATACGTCCAATCATGATGCTGGTCAAGAAGAACTTGTATCAAAAATCAAGGAACTGGAAATGGAAAATGATATTCTTAAGGAAACAATCAAAATATTAAAAAAAGATCAGGGTATCGATCGGTTTAATTTAAAAAATAAGGAAAAGACAATGATTATCGATGCCCTAAGAGATAAGTATTCATTGTCTTCGCTCCTGAAAAGGATGAGCATTTCAAAAAGCAGTTATTGCTATCAGCATAAGATTATCCATTCAAAAGGAAAATACGAAGCTATAACTAAAGCAATTTTGCAATTATTTCATAAAAATGATAGCAGATATGGTTATCGAAGGATCCATGCCTTGCTGAAAAAACAAGATATCATTATATCAGAAAAAATTGTTAGAAGAATTATGAAAGAAAATCATTTGGTAGTTAAAATAAAAAAGACTAAGAAATACAGCTCCTATATGGGAGAAATTACAAAGGCAGCTGAAAATCTTATTAACAGGAATTTTCATTCTGACAGGGCGAATCATAGAATACTAACGGATATTACTGAATTTTCGATACCTGCTGGAAAGGTATATCTTTCACCAATCATAGATTGTTTTGATGGGATGGTATCTGCATGGAAAGTTGGTACAAATCCAAATGCGGAACTTGTCAACAGTATGCTGGATGAATACTACGAAACACTAATGAATGGAGAAAAGCCTATCATACACAGTGATCGAGGAGCACATTATCGATGGCCAGAATGGATCAGTAGAATGGACAGGTATGGATTTCAAAGAAGTATGTCCAAGAAAGGTTGTTCACCAGATAATTCAGCATGTGAAGGATTTTTTGGAAGAATGAAAAATGAAATGTATTACGGAAGAAAATGGAATAATATCGGTATAGAAAAATTTATGGTTCTTATAAATGAATATATTGTGTGGTACAATACAAAAAGAATAAAACAATCGTTAAATTATCTAAGTCCAAAAGAGTACAGACAATTACTGGATCTTAATTGAAATAGCAGGTCCAAGAAATTGTCCGCACCTCCCTCTCACTGCTTGTTTCAGATTGTTGACAAAGTGGTACTCCAAACAGGATACCACTTTTCATTTGCTTCATAAGTTCTAAAAAATGTTGATATCATTCGTTTTATAATGCTTTTAGTAGAGATTTCCAACTCCACCTTGCCATTCTTTTCAGATTATGGCATGCAAAAATCATCAGCGCCTGATGCTGATTTTTTTGTAGTCCTCTTACTCTTGTATATCTTAGATTATGATGTTCCTTACAGTCTCCAAATACCCGCTCTATGCTTTCTTTTCGTTTTGGATAAATTTTCTTCCATTTCACTGTATGTCTTATCTCATCCACCACTTCTTCTCGGTACTTCTCCCACATATGACGGGTGATTACCTTTTGATGATTCTTTGACTGCGTACATTTCTCTCTCAATGGACATCCTTCACAGTCTTTTGGATTTGACTTATACTCCTTATAACCTTGTTTATTTGTGGTGCTGTATTCTAATATCTTTATATTAGGGCATATATAACAATCGTATTTTTCATCGTATACATAATCATATTTCTTCATATAGCCTTTTTTTGTCACTGGTCTTTTATATGGGGCATACATTTTTTGTCCATTTTCTAATATCATCTTACAAATAGCTGGTGTGATATACCCTGCATCTAAACATATATTTTTGATCTTATCCTTATATTCTTCACTTAATAGCTGATATGCAGGAAAAAACGACACACTATCATGCACATTTCCTGCTGCACAATGACTTAATACCACAAATCCATTTTTATCACAGAATGTTTGATGTGAATATGCAAAACATTTTTCTTTTTATTCTTTGTGGAAACAGCCGCTTTCCCTGTCTGTTTTGCTTACTTTTATATGTTTGCTCACCAGGTCTTTTTTGAGGCTTCCTGTTTCTTCATCATAATTTAATTCTTCTGCTTTTGTTTCTTTTAATGGTTTTTTTCCATGAGCGATACGATCCTCATTGATTTCTTTCAATAACTCATCATCATACACTCTTTTCACTATTTCTACTTCCTCATCTGTATACTTGTTTTTGTTTGCATTTGCTTTTTGGTGCGTAGAATCCCCATATACTGTTTCCAAGTCTACAAAACCATATTCGATAGCCTGTTTTAGTATTCTGGTAAATATATGGTGAAACACCTCACTGTCTCCATATCTTCTTATATAATTTTGACTCCATGTTGAATAGTTTGGGACTTTATCTTCCATAGCTATCCCTAAAAACCAGCGATACGCTAAATTGACTTGGATTTCTTTACATGTTCTTCTCATAGAATGTATTCCAAACAATATATTGATGAATACCATTTTAAAAAGCACCACAGGATCTATGCTTGGTCTACCAAAATCACTATATAGATCTTTGACTAAAGGATATATAAAATCCCAATCCATACATGAATCCAGCTTTCTGACATCATGTTCCTGTGGTACCAGTTCTTCTATTGTTCTCATTATGATACTGTCTTTTTTAATACTTTGTCTCGTCATTGCCATGTGTTATCACTCCTAATTCGCACCTTAATTATACCATTTTTTCATCTTCCTTTATATAATAAAAAGCAAGAAGAGCCTCAAGTTTTGCGAACTAGGACGAAGTCATCTTCTTGCCTTTTCATTCTATCATAGTTTTCTTTCTATTCAAATAAAAAAACTGTTGACTTTGTTTATTTACTTTGTCAACAGTCTGAAACAAGCAGTTATATCAACTGCTTGTTTTTCCAAAAATGTTTATACATCTTTTTTTTCAAATTTATCTGATTCTTCTAATTTGTATACCACAAATGAATTGGGCCTAAATGTCAATATTTTTATTATGAGTCTTCCTTTTTACTTCAACAACAACCCAATCGACTATACTGATTTTCTCTTATTCCGGACAAATAAAATGGTAGGGCTTGCTGGTGATATTGATTTTTCTAGAAATACCTCTGGGAGCCTTACAACAGCTATCTGAAGCTCAGTTGTTTTAATATTTAAACTCTCTAACTCTAATACCATTTCTTTCACCTCATTATTAGTATATCAGCTTATAACATTAAAAAACACGACAAAAAATACTGTCTTTATTTCAATAAATAATCATATTTCACAAGTGTTTGATTATTGCCAATATTTAAAAATCTATTTTTCTTTATTAATTTTATCAATTAGCCATTTTCCATCTTTTTCTACCATCTCAAATTTAAATGTAAATTCGGTATACTTAGCGTTGTCTAATTCTTTATATAACGGATTATATAACTCTTTTGACAAATCATCAAAAATCTTTTTCATCATTGCTTCTTGTCCCTGTTCTAAATATATTTTAGATAACTCTTCCATATTTTCTTCTTGATACTTCTGAGCCAGTTCATTAATATTTTCTTGTGCTGATGTCATATCGATTGATTTTTCATCTAGTCTTTTTCCTTTAACCAGTACGGTATTTTCTTCTTCGTCATCAAAAGTTATTTTATACTCTTTTATTAATTTATCAAAGACTTTTTTAACAAAGTTTTCGGTTTCTTTCACAAAGGATTCACCATAAACATTTTCATCTTCAAAATTCTTAAATCCATCAGTTATAGAACTAATATCAAGTACATCAGTATAATCATCAGTTCCCAGCTTTTCTAATTCATCTAGCTTGTATTCCTTTATATTATCAAAAAAAGATGTAACTACCTTTTCCTGTTCTTTCTGGGTGTTATCGTTTCCAGCACATCCAGTCATAGAAATAATCATTAATGCTGCCAAAGCAAATGTTAAAATTTTTTTCATATTTATTTCCTCCAAAAATGCAATCAACTTATCCTACTAGCAATAAATCAAAACTATAATACATTTATCCCTCCTGCTATCAAATTAGCCAACCGGCTTATACTAAATTTTAACATAAAATTACATACTTATGTCTATAAATGATAAAAATTGTTTTTTTAATCTATTTAAATATAAAGGTACATCATTGTTAGTGTAGAATAAAGATTTCATAAAAAACATCTCTGTTACACTTGAAAATCAGTAAAATAAAATCCGTTGTATGCAACACCTATAGATATAAAAAATCTGTTATTTGATATTTCTGATAGGACATTTACTCGAGCATATGCTGCTAATACATAAAATGAATAAGATATTCACTGATTCTAGCCATGTGGATAATCAAAGTAGAGTATAAAGTCTTAAATAGGAAATTTTTATTTGTTTTGCAAATTAAATATATCTAATACCTCTTTTAAGATGCATTCTAAAATTAGAGTTATTAAATACTGGTCTCAAAAATCGAAATGCATATGAGACAGATTGTAATAACCCGATCATAAGAAAATCTAACTGTTGTTATAATCGATTTGAACAATTTAAAATTAGCGAATGACCAACATGACCATGATACTGCTGATTAATATATTATTATAGCAGCAAATATATACATGTCCGGTTTATATCTTTGACTACAAAAATATCTTTCAGTTATAGAGTAGTCTTGGCTATAAAAGTATAATTTTACTGAAAAAATATTGTAATGAAGAAAGATTTGATTCCAATTTATGGATTGTAGGCGAAGTCTGTAAGTGATTTTGTGTAAAGCCAAACTTCATTAGATGAGGGGAAATTACATTGAATAATCATGTAACGCAACACATCAGTTATACATTTTACCTAAAATTTAATAAATATTTTATTAGACAATCTAATTTTTTATTGATTCATAATTAACATCACCATATTGAATATTAATTATAAGCATTTATCATTTTATTATTAAATAAAACAACCACCGATTGTTAGCCGGAGGTTGTCTGTTGTGGCATAATTGTACTATTTAGTTTTTCTTCTTTAGTAGAGTAATTCCTGCTAAAGAGATTGTTCCTAACATTGCGAAAGTAGCAACAAGCGCATTATCACCCGTTTTAACAGAAGTATTATCTTTAGATGGTTTTTCTGTTGGTGCAATAGTATCAACATCTGCTTTTTCAGTTGCTCTAACTGTTACTTTTACTGGATTAGAAAAGTCTACTTTAGTATAAATAATTTCATATTCTCCAGTATGAGTATCAATTACCATATTTGGGTTTACCCATCCCCATCCTTCAGGTAATGCAATTGATTCTAATTTATTACCAATAACACCTTCTAAATCCATATCACTAGGTAATAGTGGTTTTTCAACTACTGTTAGCTTTGCTGTTTTACGTACTGATGGTTTACTATCATGCATTGCGGAATAATGAATATTGTATTCACCTGGTGCCAGTTTAGCAATTTTTTCTTTACTAGCTACGCCATCTATTAAGCATTCTACCTTAGTTTGATTTTGATCATTGCTTTGAGAGTTATCGTTTAAGTCAGGGTTTGTAGTAAACATATGTTCATTATCTATTGAGTAATCAATTGTATACTCTGATAAGTCTACTAATTCACTGCCTGCTGTTAATGTTGCTTCATTTAATAAATCTGGTACAACACCTTCTACCATTGATAAATCTTTTACATTGAGAGCTGCAGTATTAGCATAGTATTTTTCTGCCGCTGCTTTTTGCTCTTGATTTTGTGCATAGTATGCATATTCAACTTTAAATGTTTGTCCTGCTAAGTTTGAACCTGCATCTCCTGGCCAGTTTCCACCAGTAGCAAAGTTTAATTGAATATATTGAGGGCGGTCTAATGCTGCTTTGGCAGCAGGATCATCACTATAATCAACACTTCTTACAATTTGATCATCAATATACCATTCCATTTTACCTTCAGACCAGTTAATACCAAATACATGGTACGTTTCACCATCGATCACAACACCTGGTGTAGTAATTTTTGACCCTTTGCCGTTCCCTGCATATTTACCATTATCTGCTCCCGGTGTATATCCTGGTTTATTGGTATCGCTGTAATGTAACGTTTCATAAACAAAATTAGGATCACCGATCGATTCCATGATATCAATTTCTCCTGATAAAGGCCAACCATCTCCTTGGTCACCGTTAATAGATCCATCTAACGTAAAATCGGACCCTAATGTCCAGAATGCTGGGAAAGTTGCTTGTCCTTCTGGTAATTTTGCTAATACTTCAATACGCCCAAATAAAAAATCTTGTTTGCCATGTGTTCTAACGCTTCCAGAATTATAAATAACTTGACGATCTCCACGTGGATTTTTATATTGTGACTCCTTAGCACGATCTGTCACCTCTAAGACAAGTTTTCCGTCATCAACATGTACGTTTTCTTTATCTTTAGTATAGTGTTGTTGTTCAACACCACGAATACACCCTAATTCATAACCCCATTTAGAGTTATCTAATCCATTGTTATCAATAGCACCTGTTCCATCGAACTCATCTTTCCAAATTACTTCATATTTTTCATCATTTGGAGTAGTCTCAGTACCTATTTGACTCAATGTTACATCGTCAATATAGATTTGTGATTTATATGTAGCATTCTCAGTTGATTCTGTCCATTTAATAAAAGCTAATGCTACTTCACTATTTTCTCCACTATTAAATGTAAATGTTAAATCTTGATATTGCCAAGCTTCATTAAATGTAATTGCTTGTTCTATAGCAGGATTTAAATTCTCTACATTTGGTGTTTTAATAGCAACAATTGCTTGTGCAGCAGCATCAGCACTTAAAACTTTGGCTGTTACTTTATATTCTTTGTTCTTCTCTAATGATAATGTTTGATATACTGATGCATTTTTACTGAATGATGGTAATAACCCGCAAACTTTACTGTTATGAGCCGCACCTGGGTAATCAGTAATTTGACCATCACCTGTTGTACTCCAGTATTGACCTTTATTAGTTTCAAATCCACCATTCTTAATTAAATTTGTTCCGGGTTTAGTTCTTTCAAGTTCTAACATTTCATACTCTGTTTCTAAACCTGTAGTATCAAGATTTTTAGCTACGGCTGAAAACATATTTATTCCTGAAAGACTTAGAGCCGAGGTTAGTGCTAATGCACTTTTAAAAAACTTTGACTTCATATATAATCTCCCTTTTATAGAATGTTGTAATAGTTATTCACCTATTATGCCACTGAAATCGTTTTCAAATAACTAGTACCAATATAATATATAAAATTTAGTAAAATATTTCAATATATTTCTCAATATTTAGTAAATAATTATATAGTTTTATATATAATTTTTTACTATCTGGATAAACACTATACTTTCAAATAAAGTAGGAAAATTATGATTATGGTTCGTAGTTCATCTCTCACTACTGTTATGAAACTAACAATACTAAAATAAAAGAATCCTAGTAAATATATACACTTATATAACACCGTTATAGCTTTGATTGAGAACCTTAATTATAATTGTACTGATTATAAAATCTTTATAATTAAAGCCTTGATCATCATACTAATTACCCTAATATCAAATAACTTGTTTATAAAAAAAGGGAAAGAAAATCGAGAATGTCCGCATAAATACTATATCTATCAGAAAAACGGATAGAAGAACAGAAAGTAACTTGAGATCGTAATGTATCCAATATAATCTGCATCATTCAAAACGTTATTTGCTCCATTCTCTTGATTGCTGGAACTATCTTCATTATAATACTCAGTATTTCTTTGAGACGGTTAATTCTCTGATTCTGTATCTTTTGAATAAGCCCTAATAAAATAATTACAATAACTAAGCATTTTAAGAGCAATCTATTTTTTCAATTAATCTTCCTCTAACTTTTTTAATCCAATACTTAAGGCTGGCTGTGATATGTGAAGCTGTTGTGCATAATAGCAATAAATTGTTCAAGTTGTGATAACTCCATAATTTTCTCCTCCAATTTATAAATAAAACTTATAGCCCTATAAAAATGTTATATTATATAATTATTATTTTATCTTGTGAAATAATACATGTAAAGATTTGAGTATCCTTTCTTAAACTTAAATCAATAAAAATATATTATAGTTAAGGAGAAAATTATGCAAAAAAGAGAAATTGGTCATTTATTAGTATCACAAATTGGTATGGAATGCATGGGGGTTTCCCATGGATATGGTCAAGTGCCAAGTGAAAAATATGCAATTGAAGCAATAAGAAATGCATATCAAGAAGGTTGTACTTTTTTTGATACCGCTGAAACTTATGGTAAAGAAATGTTTGAAGCAGGGCATAACGAACGTCTTGTAGGAAAAGCAGTTGAGCCTTTTAGAAAAGATATAACTCTTGCAACAAAATTATATCTAAATACCCAAGAAGTTGAAAATAATGGATTAGAGAAAGTTATTCGAGAGCACTTAAAAAAATCAATGAAAAATTTAAAAACAGATTATATCGATCTTTATTATTTACATAGAATAAATCGCGATATTCCTATTGAAGATGTTGCATTAGTGATGGGAAAGTTAATTCAAGAAAAGCAAATTAGAGGATGGGGCCTTTCACAAGTTACAAAAGAAACGATACAAAAAGCCCATGAACTCACACCAGTTACAGCAGTACAAAATTTATATTCATTATTAGAAAGAGACTGTGAAGACGATGTTTTTCCATATTGTCTAGATAATCAGATTGGTGTTGTCGCCTTCTCTCCAATTGCAAGTGGACTACTATCAGGAAAAGTAACTTCAGAAACAAAATTTGAGGGTGATGATGTAAGAAAGTTTCTTCCACAGCTTACACAAGAAAACATTGTTAAAAATCAACCTATTATAGATATACTTCATCAGTTTGCAAAAGAGAAAGAAGCAACACCAGCACAAATTTCATTAGCATGGATGTTGCATAAATATCCTAATGTTGTACCTATTCATGGTTCAAAAAACAAAGATAGAATCATAGAAAATCTACAGGCCTCTTCTATAACTTTGAGCAACGAAGAATTTAAAAAACTAGAAAAAGCATTAGCTCAACATCAAGTCTTTGGACATAGAGGACATAATGAATCTGAAAATTCGGATTTTTCAAAAAAATGGAAAAATAAATAAAAGATATTAATAGTGAGAGTTTACAAAAAAGTCTTTGCGTTTTAATTAATAATCGCAGCTTGCTTAATTTAAAAACGCAATATTTTACCACAATAAAACTTTCACTGTTTTTTATTTCACTGTGACATGATCAGCTGTCTTTAATAGTTACATAAGTTTTATAGTTAAGATAAAACTCAGCTTTTATCAATTTATAACTGCTGAACAAAGCGCATTGCTGCAATCACAATATCTATCACATGCCTAATTGCATATTTATTATATTTTGCTTTACACGAAGGAACTATAAGCTTATTTTTAGAAAACTCAATATCACAGTTGCAAGTAATTAGCCAAGTATTAACTTCTGCATGAACTAAACGTGAAATGATTCTTTTGTTCAGCTGAAAAATAGTCCCATTAGTACTTAAAATAATCAAAAGATGCTCTTCTTTAAACTGATATGATTTTATGAAATCTGCATCACAAATTACAACTGGAATATATAGAGTACTTAATTCTACTTGAATAACATTACAGAGAGAACGATTATCTCCTTGAGCATATAGATAAACCTTTTTACTTCTTAAAATATCGTTAATCAGACGATTAAGATGTGAATAATTAATCTTCTCCCCTACATATGTAATTGTTTTTGACATAGACTGAGCAAACATTTTTGTATTTTGAGGAAGATCACATTCTTTTGAAAAGAATGACGGTTTATCTTGAAAAGAATGTATATAATCAATACAAGCGTCTTTAAACTCTAAATAAGAAGTAAAGCCAAGATTTTTAGCACATTTTGAAATCTGTCCTTTAGAGGTATGGCAAGCTTTTGCGACCTCTTCGATAGTCATATCCGCGATATCATGAATATGGGATTTGGTATAAGAACAAAACACATACATCGTAGTATATGTTTCAACATGATTAAGAACATCATTTAATTTATCAACCATCATAATAGCCATCCCCTTTTTTTTATTATACACGAAAAACTCTTACTCATACATAGTAAGAGTTTTCAGTTTAAACTACTAACCAAGATCTTCTCCATTAGTTTTGATAACTTTTTGATACCAATAGAAAGAATCTTTTTTATATCTTTTCACGCTCCCATGACCGTAATCGTCACTATCAACATAAATATATCCATATCGTTTACTGCGCTCAGAAGTCCCTGCACTGACAATATCAATACATCCCCATGACGTATACCCAATAACTTTAACTCCTTCATCTATACAAATCTTCATTTGCTGAATATGTTCTTTTAGATATTTAATACGATAATCATCATGGATTTTCTTATCTATTGTCAGAGTATCATATGTGCCTAAGCCATTTTCTGAAACAATAATAGCTTTATGATAGCGATCCCATACCTCATTAATAGCCACCCTTAGTCCAATTGGATCAATTTGGAAGCCCCAATCTGTAACTTCTAAATTTTCATTACGAACTTTTCTTGGATGAAATTCATCAATAACTTCATTTTCAGGAACAAAAGCAATCAGCCCTTCTTCATTTTCAGGATGCGCAGACGTACATAAAGAATAATAATAGCTAAAAGAATTAAAATCGACTGTGTTCTCTCTAAGCAGCGATAAGTCTTCTTCCATCATCTTCAATTCAATATTTTTTTTCTTCATATAAGAAAGTGCATATTCAGGATATTCACCTTTTGATAATAAATCTAAGAAAAAATAATTTACACGATTTGCCCATTGAGCAGCCAAAATATCCTCTGGATTATTTGTCTTTGGATAATATAAAGACATACCTAACATTGATCCTATTTGAAAATTAGGATTAATTTCCCGTGCTTTTTTTGTTACTAACGCACTAGCAATAAATTGATGATGCAAAGCTTGAAAAATAGTTTCTAATTCATTTTGTGATTTTTCAATGAAAATAGCACCGCCTGTATAAGGTAAATGCAAAGACATATTGATTTCATTAAAAGGTATCCAATATTTTACTTTATTTCGATAGCGTTTGAAAACTGTTACCGCATAATGAACAAAGAATTCAATCATTTTCCTATTTTCCCATCCATTATACTTTAAAGCAAGCTGGAGAGGGGTTTCATAATGCGACAATGTAACTAGCGGCTCAATCCCATATTTTAAACATTCATCAAACACATTATCATAAAACCTTAATCCCTCTTCATTTGGCTCTTGTTCTTCCCCGTTTGGAAATATTCTTGTCCAATTGATTGACATACGGAAGCATCTAAATCCCATTTCTGCCATTAAAGCAATATCTTCTTTATAATGATGATAAAAATCAATCCCCCATCTTTTGGGATAATATTCATTATCGTGCTTTCCATTCATTATTTCTATTGCTTCTTCATAAGTAACAGTTTCTGTATTTTTGCCACAGCTTATTTCTCTAGGAACAAACTTTACCATATCGGCTGTACTCAATCCCTTACCACCTTCATTATACGCTCCCTCTAATTGATTAGCAGCTGTTGCACCACCCCATAAAAAATCATTAGGAAATAGTCTCATAACATAACTCCTTTCTATTGATTAGTCTGTTGTTTATTCGCCAAGGCAACAAATGGTAAATAAATCAAAACACAAATTATAAATACAAAACAAACTGAAATAGCAGTCTCCCACGAACCTGAAGCTGATAAAAACGCTTTAATAGGCTGTGGTGTTGTCCATCCAACATCTAATGTTCCAGGCAAAACAAGTCCTGTAGAAATCATCAATGCGCCTAGACCCATTGAAACAATTGGACTTAAGATAAACGGAATTACAAGGATTGGATTTAATACGATTGGCAAACCAAAGATAATAGGTTCATTGATACAAAATAATCCTGGAATAAGACCAATCTTTGCAGTTTTTGTATAATCAGCTCTTTTCCATCCCTTCTTTCGCGAAAGAATCAAAATAGCAACAATCAACGCTAATGTATTACCCGTCCCACCAATACATCCATAGTTTTCAAACAAGGCAAACCATGTATATGGATACGGAGAGCCCGCAGTTGTTCCTGCCTGTGCTGCATAAGAAATATTAGCAATATTCATAGAAGCATATAAAGTAATATAAATCGGAGAAACAGTAAAGGTTCCATGAATTCCTACTGACCATAAGATCATTGCCATAAAAATAAGAATCATAGGTGTAAACGGTGTAGCTCCTAAAGACTGAATAGGGGCTTGTAAAATCGCATAAACTAAAGCATTTAATCCTTGAGGCTCTATCAGCGAAATACAATAAGCAATAACAGAGGTTAAAATAATGATGATTGCGGTAGGAATAGCAATCATAAATGATTTTGATACTTCAGGTGGAACCTGATCCGGCATCTTAATTTGAAGTTTATCGATCTTTGTTAACTTACTAAAACCATATCCAACTAGTAACCCTGTAATTATAGCAACAAAAATTCCATTTGCCCCTAGATAAGATTCCGTTAACATTCCATCAACCTTAGGTGGATATAATACAAAGAATGAAGCTAAAGCAGTTAATCCAGCTTTTAATCCATCTACTTCATACTGTTTTGCCATATTTCTTGCAATTAAGAAAAC
Source organism: Erysipelatoclostridium sp. MSK.7.34 (assembly GCF_019041935.1). Classification (NCBI taxonomy): domain Bacteria; kingdom Bacillati; phylum Bacillota; class Erysipelotrichia; order Erysipelotrichales; family Coprobacillaceae; genus Thomasclavelia; species Erysipelatoclostridium sp. MSK.7.34. Next base: position 60,745 of record NZ_JAHPYJ010000011.1, on the reverse strand, counting down.
AATAAAAACAGCCATGAGATTAATTGTTCCGTTACTTACAGGAGATAAAACTGCTTGAAAATCATCTAAATCAGGAATTATTTTAACAAGAAATTGACCAATAAATCCTGATGAACTTAATAAAACAACATTAATACAAACAACAATTGATCCTACAAATGTAAGAGGGAATATTTGAACAAAAGCATCCCGAATAGCAATAAGCCCTTTAATACTATTAAGCTTTGTTGCAAAGGGCATAAAATATCTTTCAAAAAAACTATTTAAAGCTTGCATACTTACTTCCTCCTTTTCACCAAGTCATTCATTTAAAAAGAGTCATACAAATATTGTATAAAATGGAGTGCACTATTTGATTTAAAATTACCTGATCAGTTCTATTATAAATCGCCTTATATCCTCCCCTCTCTTTACTTAAATTATAGATAATACAATTTTTTTAATCAAAATAGTTTCCTTAAATGGAAACTATTTTTTGCCAGTACTATCTAGATAGGTATTAAAAAATCTTGATGATTCAAAATAAAGAACATTTCAATCTTTAAATCATTAAATATAATTTTCACCAGTTTAAGCCGATTCATGCATATATTCAGAAATCAAAAAATAGTTTTCATTAATTATTTTTATCTCAATTAAAATATATAAAAAAGAAGAGATTTTCTCTCTTCTAATAATAGTTCAACATTTTAAAATATGTTTTATTCATCATTTCTTCTACTAGTGATTCTTTTTGAAACCCTTTATTCACATAAGTCTCCATTTCTAAAAACATAGATTTATTTTTTAGATTCTCAACTTTCATAGAATGTATATCAATACCATATTTATCAAAAACTTCACGAATATCTTTCAATGCATAATCTTCATAATAGATTTCCATTTGTATGTTTTGATTATTTTGTGTGACCTTTAAAAAGAACCCCCTATGAAACAATATCTGTAATCCTATCAAAATAATTGTTGTTATAATTCCGATATCATATAATCCTGCACCAATACACATTCCTACTCCAGATGTTGCCCACATTCCAGCAGCAGTTGTTAAACCTGAAACATTACCATTCTTTACAAAAATAACGCCTGCGCCCAAAAAACCAACGCCGCTTACGATTTGGGCAGCTATACGAGAACCATCTATTTCATTTATGTCTATAAAACCATATTTTGATACTAACATTATTAAAGCAGACCCCAAAGCAAGGATAGCATGTGTACGCACCCCCGCCCCCTTATTTCGACTACTTCGTTCATAGCCAATCAAACAGCCGCAAAATGCAGCAATCATAATTCTTATAACCCATATTCCATGATTTACTATATAGAATTTAATATCAAATGGCAAAATTCCCACCACCTATTCACAATATATTTCTTTCAATCTTCTTCTTTTTTCGTTATCAAAATTATATTCTTGTAATAAAAATTCATCATAACTTCTATATTTAACCCGAATTGATTGAATCATTATTTCAATCAATTCTCTTTGAACATATAATAAGGGTCTACATTCCTCCCTTAATTTCTCAGGAATTTGTAGCTGCTGACATAATTCATCATTACTTTCTTTTAAATAAATATTGGATAACAAGTATTCTTGGATTGCATCTTCTTCACTCATTCCTAGAGCAATCATAATCAAAAAGCCGGCAACTCCAGTCCTATCTTTTCCAGCAGTACAGTGAAAATAAACATAGCCATCATTTCTTAATAACAATTCGAACAAGCGATGATACGCAGGATTATTAAAAGCCATCTCTTTATATCCTGCTTTGATATAAGACATTAGATAGTTGTATTTTTCTTTAGTCATCTCTCCTTGCAGCATAGTACCAAAATCAAAACCATATTGATCATGCGATTGCATTTTAAGAGCACTGATACGTTCATATAAAATATTTTCATGCTGCTTATCCGGTGCTAAGCTTGCTTCAGCTTCATCTCTAAAATCAAGAATATATTTTATTTTTAAATGATCAACAAAATGATTTTGTTCTTTTATAGTTAATTTATCTAAAGCACCACCCCTAAAAATCATGTAGGGTTTTATTACAAAACCATCTTGAGAGCTATATCCCTTAATATCTCTAAAATTTTTAATATTAACTATTCGCATCTTATCTACCCATTTCCTCTTTCAATTCATCAAATTGCTCTTTAGTTAATCCAAAATCACCAATTGCAGTTAAATGGATATTATGGAAATCACTGCCACCACTTCTTATAAGATGAAATCTATTTGCAAGTTCCTGTGTTAAAGAATAATCTTCAGATTCCATACTAGGATGTGATATTTCAATTCCCTGTAAGCCATAGCTGACATATTTTTCAATTTCATCATAATTTTTATATTCACAAGGATGGGCAATAATAGCAATTCCTCCATCCTCACGAATTGCCTTTATCCCCTCTTTAATATCGATATATCCCATTTTAGAGTCTACATCTAGCGAAGTCTCGCTCATAAACAATTCTCGATACTTATTAATATCATTATACTCAGGATACTTATGAACAATCGCCAAGAATAAATGCATTTTGAAGACAATATTATACGGAGCGTATTCTTTAGCGTCTTCGTAAGTAATATTTAAGCCCTTTTGATTTAATATTTTAATAAGTTCATGATGATACTCATCCCTACATTGTAAAGTCTTTTGACATAGTTTTTCAACATGATACGGATGGTTATTTAACGCCAAACCAACAACATGCACCTTTTTGTGTACATCGTAATCATAACAGCTCATTTCAACCCCACGAATTGTTTCTAAACCATTTTGCCGGCATACCTTTTGCACTTCTTTGAAATGAAAAACAGTATCATGATCAGTAATTGCAATCACTTTAATTCCTTTTTCCTTAGCTAATTTGATCGTTTCTTCAATAGAATGAATACCATCACTATAAGCAGTGTGAACATGTAAATCTGCATACACCATATTATCACATCCTTAAATAATAGTTAAAACTGGATCAGTTTTTGTTACTTTTTTCAATTTTGTTGGAATAACTTCTAAATAATCATTAGAGTTTGTTACAACAACCATAGTTGTATAGTCTAAGCCCGCTTCTTTAATCATTTTTAAGTCAAATTCTAATAACAATGACCCCGCTTTTACATACTCACCTTTTTCAACATATTGAATAAATGGTTTTCCTTCTAATTTAACGGTATCAATTCCAACATGAATTAGAATTTCAGAGCCATTTTCAGTTGTTAAGCCAATTGCATGTTTTGTTTCAAAAGTTGCACTTATAATCCCATTAGCAGGAGCATAGATTTTTCCTTCTACAGGAATAATAGCAACACCCTTCCCTAAAACTTCTTTTGAAAACATTTCATCGTTAACTTCGTTTAATGGAACAATCTTCCCTTTAACAGGACAATTCACTTGATTTAATTTATTATCATCGTGTTTTACTTCACTTTCTTTCGGATCATCAAAACCAATAACTAAAGTTGCAATAAACGTTACAACAGCTGAAATAATCATAGTAATAATAGCATTCATAAGATTATTAGGGTTGTTCCCCCCTACCCACATTGGTAAATTAATAATGCTAGGAGTCATGAAAGCAAATGCTTTTAATCCACAAAAACCAGCATATAATCCTCCAGTAAAACTTCCAATCATAACTGCATACATAGGCTTTTTCAAACGAATTGACACACCATAGATACATGGCTCTGTAATTCCTGCAAAGAAAGCAGTAAATCCGGCAGATAAGCAGGTATTCCTAAAATCTCTATTTTTTGTTTTAACCGCACAAGCAAAAGCAGCAGCACCTTGCGCCATGTTCGCTGTTAAAGTTAAAGTTCTTGAAAATGGGTCATATCCTGATTGTGATAAAATCTGAATTCCTGCAATTGCTAGAGTAGCATGCATACCCGTTGCAACCATCCATGGATAAATAATACACATAATTGCAATAGCAAACATTCCAAATGTATCATAGCACCATAACAATGCATTACCCAAATAAATTGAAATAATCCCCATAGCTGGCGCTAATACAACAAATGCTAACGGTGTCATAATCAGCAATGTAAATAACGGTGTTAACATCCCTCTAATCAATTCTGGCAATACTTTATTCAATCCAAATTCTACTTTGCTCATAACAAAAACAATTAAAATAGCTGGAATTAAAGTTGATGTATACGGCATTCCATATAAAGGTAAGAAACCAAACATATCTCCAATAAATTTTGGATCAGTCGCTGAAACAATACCACTCCATTGTGGATGAACCAGCGCACAGCCAAGTAAAGCTGCCATATACATATTACATTTAAAATGCTTTGCAGCTGCCATTGCGGTAAATACCGGCAAGAAAGTAAAGCCAGCATCAAATACAAAATTAAATACATAATAAGTCATTGATGTTTCGGCATTTGCCCATCCCATCATTGATACAAATAATAAAATACATTTCCCCAGCCCTGTTCCTACTAAAATAGGAATAATTGGACCGACGCAGCCAATAATTGCAGAAAAAATAGAATTAAAAATTCCTTTTTTTTCTTTTTTGTTTCCAAAATTTTCATCTTCTTTAATATTTGCAATCTGGCATACATCAAGATACACATCATGAACATGTGTACCAATAACAACCTGATATTGACCGCCTTTCTTGATTAATGACAAAACTCCATCAATTGCTTCAATTTTTTGATCATTTGCTTTTGATTCATCCTTTAAAGTAAATCTCAAACGCGTCATACAATGCTGCAAAGTTACAATATTATTACTCCCTCCTACAGCTTCAATAATGTTTTTTGAAAGTTTTTCATATTTCATTCTCTTTTCCTCCATTCTTTTGAAAACTTCAAAATGTGAAGGTTTGGCCAACTTAATGTTACCATCCAACAAATATCTATTTGCAAATTATTTTTTAGAAATAATTTTTGCAACATGAATCGTAAGATATAAAACTTCCTCATCATTTAATTCATAATGATAAGTCTTTTCAATATGCGATTGTATTTTTGAAGTACAAAGATATGACTCAACATATTTTTCCTTCATAATTTCAAGCAAGTCATTATTTAAGGTTATATCTTCCACTTGCTTTATTTTATTAAAAACACGTAATCCAAAAAATTTTAAATGTGTTACAAATCTATGATAAGATAAAGAATCTTCATCCAACTCTAATTTAAAATAATCTTTTACAATACCAATAATCTCTAATATGAAATTTGTCATTTCATAAATATCACTGATATTTCTACCAACCTCACTACTCACTATATGTAATGCTAAAAATGCCGCTTCATCCTCTTCCATGTTTATTCCATATTTTTCTTTAATAAGTTCTAAAGTTAATAAACCTAACTCAAATTCTTTAGGATAGAAATTCTTAATTTCAAATAACATATGATTTTTTAAATAAACGCCTTCTTTATACCGCTCTATGCTTGTATGAATATGATCTGTTAAACTGATATAAAGAGAATCATCGACTTCTAAGTCTACTTTTGCTTCTTTGATAACACAATCAGATATCTCCATATATTCGAGAGGAATATCCTTTAACATATTAATCATTTTTCTTTGACTTGGTTTTAAACTTACTTCAAAAGTTTTATTGATCTTATTCATATCAATATTATCACCGGCTTGTTTTCCATAAGCCAAGCCTTTCCCCATAACAATAATTTCCTCCATTTGATAGTTAGTTGTAATAACAACATTATTATTTAAAATTTTCTTTATAATCATATTCATTCACCCCTGTATAAATATAAAAAACCTGCCACAGAAAAATATCTGTAAACAGGTTTAGTGTTGCCTCATATGTGCAATAACTATCCATAAATTACATATTTATATTATCATTCCTCGCAAAATTTGTCAACGCTTTCAAAATAAAGGATTTGATTTAAAACAACCAAAAATTCTATTAAAAATTAAATACTGATATTAAATTATTTTCAACCTAAATAATGATTAGGTCTTCTATAGCCATACCTAGATAACCAAAATAAATCTATTCAATGTAATTATAATTGATTATATATCTAATAATCACAAATCTTAAAAATAATACTAAATAAGGTTAGATAAGCACACCCTATCATTATAACTTAGTATTAGGGTTATATTTTTTGAGGCTTCTTACATCATTATAAATTATTTGTCTAAAAATTACGAATACATAATTTTTCCAGTAACTCACCAATATAATACAGTGATACATAGCCAGTATTTATTGACCACTCTACTCCGTAACGATAAAAAATATCTACCTTGTCAGCAACCTCTTTATTATAATCCTGGCTTATATAAATAACCTTAGCCCCAACTTCTTTTGCATTTTCTAACGCATCATGGTAGTGAAAAAAACCGTCACATACATTAATGATAACAACAACTGAATTTTCATTAAAAAAATAGCTCCTAACCGTCTTCGTTTCACTGACTTTAAACAGATATGCGCACTTCCCCGAAGTCAATAATTTGATTTGCAACAAAAGGAATTCATCAAGATCATGCTCATCACCTAGAAAAGTAATATCCTCGCTTTCCTTAAATAACTGAACAATTTTTAAAAGCGTTGCTAAATCAAGATTCTCTTTTGTTGCAACAAGATTATCAAGACACTGTTGAAAAAGATATTCACTGATTTCTTCATTACTTTTAAAAAGAATATTCTGTGATAAAAATACTTTCAAATTATAATCTAAGAGTGTTGTTTGAGTTGATAATAGGGTTCTAAATTGCTGATAATTTTCAAAACTATATTTTTTTATAAGTCTTGAAATACTTGCCTTAGATACATTCGCCTCTCGAGCTAATTCATTAATAGAAGGGAATGTTTTTTTCCAATATACTTAAATACATTTTGAATAATATTATAATCATTACTATTAACAGCTTCGCAGTTACATCTTTGAATAAAGGTTAAGAAACTTTCTAGTATTTCCTCATCCATTTTTATCAGCTCCTTTCCCTATATTATAACATCTTGATAATATAAAAGAATATGAGTCTTCAAAATATTAGACTCATATCAATTAAAATACTTTTTCTTTATTACAACTATTGCTCCCCCACTTAACAAAATAAATAGACAATAAACTCCAAACAGCGAAGGATCATCCGTCTTAGGTGCCAGCACAGCAGTATGTGATGATTGTTTAGTTATCTGATCATTCTCTACTATATCTAGAACATTAGTATCAGCAGTAATATTAAACATTGTAGCTGCTTGTCCCTCATTGGCGATTATTACTAATATATGTTCTCCAATTGTTAATGTTGAAATAAGTTCTTTTGGTAAAATAATGGTTATTAAATCACCAGAAACAGTATACTTTGATCTATCAATTTCTTGATCATCAATTATGAGCATTTTGAATAATGACGATGGTATGTCAGTCTTTATTTTAAGTTCTTCTCCCTGTTTAATATTTTTATTAGCTCCATCTGTTATACAATATTCAATATTTTCTTGATTCCATAGGATATCTTTAGCAAATGTTGTAAAAGCTCCGCGCCACGTATTCCAGTCATGTCCCCCATTTTGTATTTCAAAAGTATAATCAATATTTTCAGCATCTAATTTAGGTAACATAAAATCTAAGATAGAGGCCTTAAAAAAAGAATTAATCAACCCAAAATCAACTGTTCCTGCCGAAAGATAGATTTTCTTTGTCTGTAATTTTGAAATAAGTTCGTCTGTAAATACTTCATCATCAATTTGAACAGCTGCTGAAATAATACCAAAATATCCAAAACTATCAGGTGCAATTTCCATTACTGTACTTGCCGCAACACCACCAGCTGACAATCCAGCATAAGCTCGATCCTTAGGATCAGTTGAAACCTTATAATTCTTTTCAATAAAAGGAATTACATTATTAACAACATCTTGAGCCAATATGACATTCGATTTAATATCAAATCCTGTCCCGCTAAAATGCGAATTATTTAATGTCACGATTATACTATCAGCTAGTTCTCCTTCAGCAATTAGATTATCAACAATATTACCTGCTGATCCTAATTGACACCATTCAGTTTCGTTGCCCCCATTACCATGTGCTAAATAAATCGTTTTATAGTTATTCCCTAAACTATAACCATTCGGTAAATAAATCCCAAGACAATTTTCAGTTCCATCATAAGCGATGTATGTATCGTATTGATAAGAACCCATATTATCATTTCTTGGATAAATATAAGATTGACCCGCTAATGCATCTGAACTATTTCCAACATAAAAATAGGACCAAGTAGCATCATGATTATTAATTTCATTCTTTTTTGAAGGATTAACAGGATCCTGCACAACTACTGCAGATCCATCACTATAAGTTACAAAATATCCATAAAAATATTCTGTTGCTGGTAATGGTAAGGTGACAGAATATAAATTTTCATCTTTTACCATATCATAGAGAATATAGTTTCCATTATAATTAAACTCAGTTCGTTCAGTATTTCCGCATCCTCCAGTAGGATACATTCCCTGCTCATATTCATAAGCCGAATACCGCCTTATTCCATCATTGCTTGCCCCGTTTTCTTGATACCAGGGAGCTTCAGAACTCTTAATAAATTGGAAGCCTCCTTGTAATTGGATATTTTCAACATTTTCCCCTAATTTTGTACTGTCAACAACAAAGGTTACTTGGTACTTTGCCTCACTAAGACCGGTTGTGTTATCAGTAATAGTTATTCCCTCATTAACAGCATGTACATTACTCATTGAGTAATACACCCAAAGATAACAATAGTGTAAAACAAATTTCTATCTGCAAAATCCATCTTTTTACTTGTCTCATATTTCTTCCTCCTAAACCAAGAATAACAAACCAACCACTTTCTGTATACGTTTACAAACGAAACTTAGTTACAGAAAATGAAACTAATATTCTTGCATAACCGCAAATCATCAGAAATTATAACTATATAAAATAAAGATCACTTCCTTATTGTAAGGAAGATACTTTCTTGTTAATATATTGATTATGTAGTTTTCAACAAGTTATTAATTCAAATTAATTCTGAAAAGGAGGTTTCAATGAACTACTTTGAGTATAGCTATTCCACTAGCAGCACTACAACTATTTTTATATTTATTTTCATCCTCTTAAATATAATTGCACGATGGCGTTTATTCACTAAAGCTAGACGTTGGAGAATCAGTGCTTTTATTCCAATTTATAGTGATATTGCATTATGTCGAATTGTAAAACTTTCACCACTTTGGCTTCTATTTCTTTTAATTCCCCTTATTAATATGTACTTTATTATCTTTTATCACATTGTTATTAGTTTTAAACTTTCTTTTGCATTTGGAAAAGGCATAATGTTCGGACTTGGCTTGTTAGTTTTCAACCCACTGTTCATTTTAATATTAGGGTTTGGGAATTGTGAATATCGTTACTAATAAAAATAGATATAGTTATCATTTGTAAACACAAAAATTAATAGAACTATCAACTTAAATAAATATCAAAATTAATTTGCATATTTTTTCAAAAAAATGTAAAGAGACTCTAAAAATAATCAACTTTTTTAAAATAAAAAAGAAATTCTACGAATTCCTTTTAACTGCGATACATCAAATACATTTGATTAATTTCTTCTTTTATCTTATCTCTTAATTCCAACGGTTTAAAAACCTCAACATGATTAGCTAATTGTAAAAAGCCACTGACTAACTTTTTATCATCAGGAACCCGTTCAATTGAAACATTTACAAATCGACGGAATTGTTCAACTGTGAATGTACATCCCTTAAATCGTTGATACAAAGCTTCAAAAATATTCTCATTTCCTAAATACACACGTAATTCAATGTTGATCAAATTATCTTTTCCAATATCAAGCGGATCATTAGATAACCAGATTCGCTCCTTAAAACACTCAGTCTTTGCTTGGATATATTTAGGGGTACGAGTTATTTTCAATTGATCAATGCGATCAATTCGATAATATGCCAATTCAAAATCTTCACTACTATTTATTAGGTAACCAACTAAATATACTTGATCATTTTTTATATCAATATTAGTTGGATATAATAAAATTGTTTTATGACTAGGCCTATCTATAACTTTGTTTTCAACAACACTATATTCCAATTCTTTAAATGATACACAAGCAAATGTATTTATAGCCTTAATAATTTGCTCTAAATACACTGTAATACAATTATCTTCATAAGTTGAATTGATATTATCTAACAAATGATAATGATTTATTTTATACAAAGAACTATCTGATAATACTTTTTCTAATAATTTTGAATCATTTTGACTTTCTAAATGTAATCCTCGACCTAATAACCTTGTCAATAAAATTAATTGAGCATCAGTATAATATGTCTTTTCAACGTACGCACCTTTTTTTTGTTTTGTTGCATAATTAATACTACCACTTTCATTGCATATAAAAGGGGTAAGCAACTCATCTTGACAATCTTTTATCAAATTATTATAAGATTTTATTGATTCAATATCTGCTTTAATCGTATTGCTAGAAATCGTCGTTCCTAACCCACCAATTCTTTTAATTAGTTCATCACGTGATAAAGCATGATCTTCGTCTGTTAATCTTTTTAATAAATATTGCGTTAGCAATATGCGAGTTCCATTACTAATATCTCCCATTCCTCAACCCTCCATACTCTATATTTTACTTTATCTTCCAAAATATGTAAAATTAGTAAATATAATAAAAACCAATTATTTGGTGTATAAAATTGTATACATAAAATTAATTTCACTATCCGGCAAAAAAGTATATGTTTATGACAAATTTATGACAATAAAAAAGACTAATTTATTAATTAGTCTTGATATTTTCTAATAAAACTATCAATTTTACTCCAATAAACTTGACCACCAATTTTTTCACATTGAGCATGTCCGGCACCCTTGATTACCAATTTTTCCTTAGGACAATTAGCACTTTGATATAATTGATTGAGCATTTTAAAAGGGACAAAACGATCCTTATCGCCATGAATAAATAATGTTGGCGTAGTTGATTTTTTCACTTGTTCGATTGCTTCAGCTTTGCCAAATGAATAACCGGCTCGAATCTGAGTCACAATATTTGCAATATCTAAAAATGGTCGACTTGGCAAATTATACATTTCTTTTAGCTGATAGGAAAACATCTCCCATGTACTAGTGAATCCACAATCTTCAATAGCAGCAATAACATTGACAGGCAATTTTTCCCCTGTTACATTCATTACTGTAGCCGCTCCCATAGATACTCCATACAGGATAATTTTAACTTTTGAATCATTATCAATTAAATATTTGATCCAGTTAATTATGTCTAAACGATCGAGCCAGCCCATTGCAATATAGTCACCTTCACTCTGCCCATGACCTCGAAGATCAGGAAGCAAAAGATTGTAACCTTGCTCATAAAAATGTTTAGCACTCGCATGCATCAATTTACCTTCAGATGTATATCCATGGACAATAATCACATAATCATGCCCGTAATTCAAAAATTGATAAGCATGCAGTTTTAATCCATCATCACTGTCTAAGAATACATCCTGATAATGAATAGTATCAAAAAAATTGCTACTATCTCCCTTCTTATTTATATCGGTTCTATCTTTATCGGGTATTTGATTATTTGTTGAGGGATTAGTAAATATCGCATCTTTATTAGCCTGTTTATTTAATGCCAAATTATATAAATAATTACCAGCATAAAATAAACTACCAATTCCAGCTGCCAACATAGTTAAACTACCAGTTAATGCAATTTTCGTCTTTTTTCCCATTACTAGAACAGTGTTCCTTGTTTACCCCAATTTGGATATTCATCAAACGAAACATAAACATCATTAATTTCAATATTTGTTGTTTCTTTGATCATTTTTACTAACTCTTCAGTAAATTTCTTTTTAGCATCAAAATCAATTGTATTATATAATTTAACCGCAATCATCATGCAAGGAATGTCATCACCGCGGAAATACATAATTTGATTATCCTCTAAATGTAACATTAAATTTTCTTCTTTTTTACCAGGTAAGATTGTAATCAGCTCCCCAGTTCTTTTAGCAATTTCATTTTCTTGCCTAAGTGTTAATTTATGATTTGTTGTAAATGAAATAAATGGCATATATTTTTCCTCCTTATTTTTATTAAGGATATTTTAACACTTTTTATAGCCAATGTTAACAAATTATTAGCTATCTTAATTTGAAGTTAATAAAATTTATTAAAGCGTTTACATAAAGGATTTGATTTCTTTTTTTGATTATGTTAAAATATAAGAGCAAAAGTAGCAATATAATTTTCAAAGTATCACAAGTATTAGAAGATTGTATTACCTTTATGTACCGCCGCAATCCGATATTTGTGATTTAGAGTTACATAGAGTATTTCCTTTTTGCACATCTTTCAAGGAGGTACCATTAATGAGTACAGGTAAAGTAAAATGGTTTAATCAAGAAAAAGGGTTTGGATTTATTACAAATGATGAAGATGGAAAAGATATCTTCGTTCATTTCTCAGCAATCAACGCTGAAGGATTCAAAACTTTAGAAGAAGGTCAAGTTGTTGAATTCGATATCAACGAATCTGATCGTGGACCACAAGCTCAAAACGTAACTGTTAAAGCTTAATAACCAGAAGAAACCCGGTTAATCGGGTTTCTTTTTTATTCAATTATTCCATAATGAAGCAGAGCTTTATAAATTCCTCCATCATAAATATCACTTGTAATATATTCACTAGCTTCTTTTGCCACATCAACACCATTTCCCATTGCAATTGGATGCCCAACTACTTTGAACATACACACATCATTAAAACCATCACCAAAAGCATAGCTATTATCACGTTCTATTTTTAAAATCGTCAATAGTTTTTTAATTCCAATTCCTTTATCATAACCAATAATTGTTGCATCAGCAGAATTATGACCAAAGTGCTCATTTAAAACTACTGTATCTTGTAAATAGGAAACAATCTTTTGGTAATGTTCTTGATCATTAAAATGAACATCAAACATGTGGGCATCGATCTCCTCTGTTTTAAAATCTTCAATAAAATATGGATGTTCGTAATCTGTTTGCATATCAGCTAACTTATTAAAATCAATTCCATGAGCATAGCCAAGATTAACGCCATTAAAATTATATCCACATTCTAATTTATCAAAACTATCCACAAAATAACTAACCTGTTTCCTAGTCAATGGTTCATCCAATAATACCTCTTCTTTATACACGATATATCGACCATTTGCACAAATAAAACCATCAACATATTTTTCAAAATGATATTTTGCGTAAATATATGGTCTACCGGTGCAAATAAAAACGTAATGCCCTAGATTTTGTAACTTTCTTAAAGCTTCTTTTGTATCTTCAGGAATAATATTTTTTACTGCTAAAGTCCCATCAATATCAAAAAAGAATATTTTTTTACTCATAATAGTTCCTCCATTACATTATTATACAATAAAAATAAAGTAGAGTTCAATGAACTCTACTCCATAACTCGAATTGCATGATATCCTTCATGAATTGCTGTTAAAATTTTTCTTGGTGCTTTTGCATCACCAATCACTGTAACATCATCATAAATTTCCCCTAAAGCATCTTCTAATTGATCATTTGGTTTAAATCCAGCTGCATTGATAATTGTATCACACACGATTGTATACTCCTGATTATCTTGGAGATATGTAACTCGATTATCTTCAATTTTAGTAACAGTTGCTTTTGTAATTTTATTAATATTATTATCTTGAAGCATTTGTCTCAACGCCTGATCATTATTTAAACAGTGGTCACAACCAAATAAAATATCTTCCTGCATTTCAATAATAGTTACCGTTTCCGCATTTTCTTTAAGATAACATGCTGCCTCACATCCTGCTAGACCCCCACCAATAATTACTATTTGTTTTCCTGCTTCTTTACGGTCAGTCAAAAATTCACTTACAAAACCTGCTTTTTCAATTCCCGGAATTGGTGGCATCATTGGTGATGACCCTGCTGATAGAATAACTTTATCGTAATCTTTTTTAGCGTCTTTGAGCGTAAACTCTGTATTTAAATAAACATTCACACCAGTTTTCAAGCATTGTCTTTCAAGATAAGTAATCAATTTCAAGACATCATGCTTAAAGGTAGGCATTCCTGCCGCCCAAAGTGTACCCCCTAATCGTTCTTCCTTTTCATATAAGTCGACTTCATATCCACGTTTTCTTGCTGTGATAGCAGCGTACATTCCACCTGGACCGCCTCCAATAACTAGTACTGATTTTTTAATTCCATCAACTTTTGGCAGTGCGAATTCTTTTTCCGCATAGCAAAGTGGATTTACAGCACAATAATAATGTTTTCCAGAAAAACCTGCTAATAAACATTCATTACAGCCAACGCATGGTGCAATATCCATTGTATTTCCCTGCTTTACTTTATTAGCCCAATGTGGATCAGCAAGCATTTGATGACCTAAAACAACATAATCCAAAACTCCTTGTGCTACTACTTCTTGTGCTTTTTTTGGATCAAATAACTTTCCTTGCCCCAATACTGGCAATGATACATTTTCTTTAATTGCTTTAACTACATCTAATTGGTGTCCTTCTTCGTTGTAAACAGTTGAAATAGCTTTATACCAAGCCTCATAACATCCTACATCAACATGTAATGCTTCAATCCCTGCACCCTCAAGAATTTTAGCCATAGCAATTCCTTCATCAATTTGTCTAAATCCCTCAACTTTATGAACCGGAGTAAATTTAACTAAAATTGGAAAATCCGGTCCTACATTTGTTCTAATCGCGGCAATACATTCAAGCGTAAAACGCATTCTATTTTCTAATGAACCGCCATATTCATCAGTACGTGTATTCCATTGTTTTGAATGAAATTGATCTAATAAATATCCGCCGTAAGCATGTAATTCCACCGCATCTGCTCCTGCCATTTTTGCTAAAGAAGCACCATATCCAACCTTTTCAACGATATATTTTATATCTTCTTTTGTAAATGGCTTACATTTCAAATCAGGAAACCAAAACGCCCCACAATCACTAGCTGAATATGGTGGTGTAAATGGATCAGTAAATTGTTGTCTTCCCAATCCTGGTGATACTTGAACACAAACTTTAGCGCCATAGTTATGACATCTTTCTACTAACATATTCAAACGCTCAACATGATGAAAATTACTAAGTTCCGTACATGGTCGAGGTTCATATTTAGTGGATACAACATTTGCACCAGTTATAATTAAGCCGGTACCTCCCTTTGCCCTTTCAGTAAAATAATTAATTGCATCGATATTATATGCCCCATCTGCTTCACCAGTTGTTCCCATCGGTCCCATCACGATCCGATTTTTTAATTTCATTTTACCGATATAACTTTTTTCAAATAATTTATTCATAATTCTCCTCCTTTACTTCGGTAATATTTATTTTACTCAAGTAAAGTATAACATAATAATCATAAATGTAAAGGGTTACATTTATGATTACATTACTTGCTTTTTTTACTAGATGATTTATACTTAATTATTAGAAATGAGGAATACGATGACAAAGATTACAAAAGATATTATTATTGAAACAGCTTACCAACTGTTTTTCAAACATGGATATAATAATGTTACAATCAACGATATTTGTAAAGAATGTAAAATCACAAAACCAACTTTTTATACCTATATAAAATCTAAAGACGATATTTTAGCACATTTTTATGATGACATTACAGAAGCAATCGTTGCTAATACGGCTAATATAATCATGGCAGAAAATTATTGGCAACAGTTATTGATCTGTTTTGAAACATTAATGGAAGAATCAATAAAACTCGGCTATGACTTAAGTAGTCAAATGTTTATTATGAATTTAAAAGAAGACCGTGGTAGTTTTGATTTTCGAGATCATTTGACCAATATCGCTATTGCAATTATAAAAAAAGGTCAAGCTACCAAACAAATTAGAAATCAAAACGATCCTGAAATACTATATCAAGCTTCAGCATATGCATTTACAGGTTATGAATTAATGTGGTGCATAAAAAAAGGTCAGTTTGACTGGAAAAAAGAATTAAGAATAGCATTAGAAAACATATATGATGTTGCACCAGAACTTCGAGGTTAAATATGAAACTATATAATACCATAAAAATTAACAATCACAGCTATTATATCAATGATGAGGATGGTGACTCTTGTTATCTAATAATAGGAAATACCCATGCTCTATTAATTGATTTAGGCCTATTTAAAGAACCACTTTTACCGACGATTAAAAATATTACTAATAAAGAATTAATTATAGTATGTACTCATGGTCACTTTGATCATATTGGCACAATCAAAGAATTTAAAGAAGAAACTATCTATTTATCTCATCGAGACCGTGATATTTATTATGATAATGCTCATATTATTAAGGAACTTTCTTTGATTGACTTCAACCAAATCAAAGATTTAAAAAATCATCAGCAAATTGAGCTTGGTAACTTTGAAATAGAAGTCCTTGCTCTTCCTGGTCACACCCCGGGATCAATGATTTTTCTAGACCGTCAAAATAAGTGTATTTACACTGGTGATGCAATTGGTTCCGGCTGTGGTGTTTGGCTACAATTATTCCATAGCCTTGATTTAAAAACGTATCATACCGCTCTCCAGCAGACTATTGACTATCTTGAAAAACAAGGAGTAGACGATACTTGGCATTTTTGGGGTGGACACAATCAACAAGAAATTCAGTCAAAAATTTCTGCATATAATAAGTTAGATTTTGTTTTAATGAAAGATCTTGAACAACTATGCCTAAAATTAATAAACAGTGAGATTACTGGTATAAAAAACTCAGCTCCAACATTTGATGACAACCAAGCCTACTACGCCAGCTATGGTAAAGCTGAGATAATTTATCAAAAAAA
Source organism: Erysipelatoclostridium sp. MSK.7.34 (assembly GCF_019041935.1). Taxonomy (NCBI): domain Bacteria; kingdom Bacillati; phylum Bacillota; class Erysipelotrichia; order Erysipelotrichales; family Coprobacillaceae; genus Thomasclavelia; species Erysipelatoclostridium sp. MSK.7.34. The sequence continues at coordinate 43,831 of NZ_JAHPYJ010000011.1, read as the reverse complement.
TAGTTTATAGTGAAATTTTCGGATTTCACTTTCTTTTTTCATTCGCATTAGAGCTATTATCTATGATAAAATAATTCCATATGGAGGTTTACCAATGAAAACATTACATGGTTTAGACTATAGTTTAAAAATAAAAAATACAATTATCAATCACATTAATCAAGCTCAGAAAAATCCTTTTATAAATTATTATTTTATTGTTGACGATCCATTATATTTTGAAGAAGCTTTTTTTAAATATACTGATACACTTTTTAATATTAGAATCATTACATACAATGATTTGATCAAAAAATTATTAGAGCATTATCAACTATACTCTTATCAAGAACTATCCAAATTAGATAAAATCCTAATAACAAAACAACTTATTGAAAATTCTAATAACTTATTCAATACTAATAGTAAAATGGATTTAATCTATGAATTGATTGATATTTTCGATCTTTTCTTTCTTGAAAGTTTTAGTAATTCAGAGTTAGAGCAGCTGCCCCCCCTAGCGAAACAAAAAATTGCAACAATTATCGGACTCTACCAGCAGCTAACTACTTCATTACCTAATAATACATGTTACAAATATGAAGAACTATTATTTGAACAAATTGATAATTCTAATGTTGAAGATCATTATATTTTTATTAGTGAACAAATTTTCAAACAACGTCGCTTTGAACTAATAAAAAAAATATCACTTTATAATGATGTAACAATTTTGGTTAATAATAGTAGCGATTCACGTGATTTGAATAAACCTTTTAATAAATATCATGGTGATCAAAAAAACGTCTTTGAAAATGATAATCCTTATTTGAGCCATCTCAATAAATACTTATTTTCATTACGATCACCAAAGTATGAAAATCATACACCACTACATACAATTATTCAGACTACACCAAAAGCTCAAATTGAAAGTGTAGTATTAAATATTTATCAAGATATTGTAGATAATCACACGCACTATCACGATTATGCTATCTATTACCCCAACCAAGAATATTTAACCTTATTAGTTGATACTCTAAATAATTTTAAGATTCCCCATAATATTAAAAAAAGCTTAATATTCAAAGAATTGGATGCTTGTTTATTATGGATTAGATACTGTTTAAATCATGATAATAATGATCTTTTAGATTTATTGGATACTAAAGTTTTAAGTCGATATAATGACTTTGACTATCTTGATTTGATTAAGAAAAATTATCTTGAAAAAGGTTATATTGAAGATCCCTTTAGCACCCTATATAACTTTGAAAAAGCGCAATCACTAGATGATTATTCATCAGTAATGATTAATTTTATTAATCAAGAAATGCTTTTTTCACAAAATCAGACAATGCTAATAAACTTCTTCACTAATTTAACAAGTCCCCAGTCCTTTACACTTGCCGACTTTTATAGTTTAGTAAACCAATTAAAACCGTCTTTAAAAGAAGATATCAAACCATGTAATGATCATTTATATTTATTAAATTATCAACAATGTTACAGCGGTATCTTAGAATGCAAAAAAATCTATTTGGTTGGTGTCAATGAAACTGTTGTTCCAAAACAAAATAAAGATACTGGAATATTACTAGATCAAGACTATCAAATTCTACAATTACCTGATTTAAATCATCAAATTAGTGTTGATCAAAATAATATTCTAAAAGTCTTAAACAGCCAAACTGAATTTACAGCAATATGTTTTAGTAATGGAACAATTGATGGTCAACCGCTATTAAAATCTTCTTTGTATAACCAATTAAAACAAATGTTTAAAATTTCAAATATTGATATAAATAATGACTATTATCACTATAGCCTGAAAACCAATTTATATCTACATGGTGGTAAGGATATTGAATTATCATCACTAAATACAATGATTAAGCACTATATACAAACTAATAACCAACCAGATAAATTAACTGTTCCACTATTTTCGAATCATCTCTCAGCAAGTAAGCTGGAAACTTACAATGGTTGCCCATACAAATATTTTAATCAATATGGATTAAAATTATACCCTTTTAAACAACCGCTTTTTCAAATAAATGAAATTGGTACGATCATCCATTACGTACTTGAAAAAACTCAAGCCCTCTTTACTGACAATATTACTGCTAGTAAAGCTGAAGTCGATGATTTAGAAACAGTTATTAACCAGCATGTCGAGCAATATTTAAATGAACATGGTTTAACTGAGCGCTTAAATTACGGTACTAATAACTATATTATTAAAACGGTCAAACATGATCTAGTTAATACTGTAATCGTTCTTATCAACCAAATGAAAGCATCTGATTTTTATATTGTTGGTAGTGAAGTTGATATCTATCGGAATTATCCTGATTTTAAATTTAGCGGTATAGTTGATCGAGTAGATCAATATAATCAATATTTAAAGATTATTGATTATAAGTCAAGTAACAAAGACCTTGACCTTTCTTTGGCAATTCAAGGTTTTAATATTCAAATGCTCTTATATTTAGATACTTTAACAAAACAAAAAAAACTTGATAAAGGTGCTTTGTTATACTTTAATACTAAAAAAAGAATCCTTACTAGTTCTTTAAAAATCAATGAATCTGAACTTAGTGAAAACTTTTTCAAATTATATCGAATGAATGGTTATGTTAATAGTGAAGTAGTCGAAGAAGTTGATAACAATATTGATAAAGATTCAGCAATCATTAAAGCAAAATTTGTTAAAAAGGATGACTGTTACAAAGGAAATATTTTAAGTAGTTTCTCTTTTGAACGTTTAATTGATTATGTTAGTCAACATATCGAAAATTTATATCATGAATTAGCAAACGGAAATATTGGAATTAATCCTAAAGGTAGTGATGATGCTACAGTCTTCACTAAAGTTAATCCATGTACTTACTGTAACTATCGTAGTCTATGTAATTTCGATGTCTTCTATAATGAATATACTTTAGTTGACAGTAATAATTTAGAACACTTGCTTGAGGAGGATAATAGCGATGCCAATTAATTCTTTAAATGATGGTCAGTATGAAGCTGTCGTAACCCGCGGATGTTCCATTCTTGTTTCAGCTCCAGCTGGTTCAGGGAAAACTAAAATTCTTGTTAATCGAATCATGGCTTTAATTGAAGATGATGGTTATAATGTCGATCAACTGCTTGTCTTAACCTTTACTAATGCAGCCGCTCTTGAAATGAAACAACGTCTTCAAGTTGCATTAGATGAACGTCTTCAAGAAGATATCAATAAGCCATTGGAACAACATTTATTAAAGCAAAAGCAATTATTACCCAAAGCTTATATTACTAATTTCCATGGTTTTTGCAGTACTCTTTTGAAACAATATGGATATTTGATCAACCTTAATAGTAAATTTGATATTTGCACTGATCCTTCACTCAACAAACACCAAATTCTCGATAACTGTATTGAAACATGGGCAGAAGATCAAACATTTATTGATTTTATCAGTACTTATTTTCCAGAATACTATTTTAACAGCTTTAAGAACGCTATTTTCAAATTTGAAAATTTAAGCAATACTATTTATGACTTTGATAATTATATTGATACAGTCAAAAAAGATATTTATTATCACATTATTAACAACGATGATGATGCTATAAACAATTGGCCTATCAGTAATAAAATTATCGAACTATTACATCAACAAGCTACTATGGGATTGAATAAGGTTTATGAATTAGCTAGTTATGCCAGTTCCCATAATTTGTCTTTTTACTATCAAAATCCCTTTGGTGATAAGCCTAAGAAAGCAGATTTACCAAGCCCATATGATTGTCATTTAAAATATTACTTCGATGTCATCAAGGCAATAGAAAGTAAAAACATGACGAATATCATTACCGCTAGTAAAGCTAGTTTGATGAAAAGTTATGATAGTAGAGGTTTATTTAATGAGGATAATGAACTTTATAAAAAAGAATATAATCGTCTTAAAAATAATATCATCAAATTTTATCGCGATAAATTTAATGATATCGTATACGATGATTTTGATGAGTTTAAATTAACTTTATCAACCTCTTTAGAGCCTTTAGAAAAATTAATTACTTATTTAAAACAGTTTAAACAGGCCTACCAAGATTATAAGCTAGCTCATAATCTTTTAGATTTCAATGATCTTGAAGCTAATGCATTAGAATTACTAGAACCCAAATACGGAATTGTTACACTTCTATACCAACAATTAAAAGAGATCATGATCGATGAATACCAAGATACTAATCAGATTCAAGAAACTCTAATTAATAAAATTGCAGATCTTCATGAACCCAAGATCAATCGCTTTATGGTTGGAGATATGAAACAATCGATTTATCGTTTTAGAGAGGCTGACCCGGAAATTTTTAATGAGAAATATCTTACTTTTAATCTACTACCTAAAACTAAACGTATTGACTTAAAATTTAATTACCGATCAAATAAAATTGTCCTTGACAGTGTCAATTATATTTTTAATCAAATCATGGATAAGGATATTGGCGGTCTTGATTATTACTTAGATGAAAGTGCCAAATTGAATTATGATTTTTTACGTAAAGAAGGTGCAAAAGAATTAGAAGATTTGCCAGAAGTCACCGCCAAAGCATCACAACGTCTTGATGAAGAAGCACGCTTTACTAGCGAAGTCATCCTATCATATCAAACTGGTACTATAAGCAATGATGCTGAATTAGAAGCAAAAATTGTTGCTAAAAAAATTCAGGATATGATTGGTCACTTAGAATTAGATAATTTTAACGGCACAAAAAGACTGGCAGATTATAAAGATATTGTTGTTTTAATGCGTAGTACTCGCAGCTTTATAGCTTTTAAAAAGATATTTAATAAATTTAATATTCCTAGTCATATTGTTTTATCTCAAGGTTTTTTACAAGCTCCAGAAATAATTAATCTCGTTAATGTTTTAAAAGCTTTTAATAATCGCCTTGATGACATCGCCTTTACAAGTTTACTAAAGGGCAATTATGTAATAAGTCATTTTAGTGAGAATTTTTTAGCGCAAATTAAAATTGATGAAACTATCTCAATGTTTGATAATTGTATTAATTATCTTGAAAAAAAATTAGATAATTATGAAGCTTTAGAAACATTTATAAATTATTATCAAGATATGCGAAACTATTTTAATAGTCATTCTATTAAAGAAAGTTTGATGAAATTCCTTGAGGATAGTAATTATTTACCTTTCTTAGCTTCATTAGTCAATGGTCCTCAACGAGTTGCAAATATTGAATTAATGATTCAAAAGTTAGATGAAATGCATGATGATTCTTTAAATACAATAACTACTAAATTTGATGATATGATCAATAATGGAGTCAATCTCTCTCCCGCAATGGTTTCAAGTAATGATGATAATGTTGTTTCTTTTATGACTATCCATAAATCTAAAGGATTGGAGTTTCCAATTGTTTTTGTTTCTAATATGCAAAATAAATTTAATCAGCAAGATGCCCGAGAACGAATCATTAGTGATAAAAAATTAGGAATTGCGATCAAACCGCGAGTAAAATGTGATTTAGAACCCTATCAAGACGTTATTGTTGAATACGAAAATAAATATCGAAAAGTAATTGCAACAGCACAGACTAGTGAAGCAATCAACGAAGAAATGCGAATTTTTTATGTTGCATTGACTAGAGCTTCACAAAAACTAATTATGACTGGCTTAATTAAGGAACCCCAAGATCTTATCAAATGGCAAAAATATGTAATTAATAATAGTGAAGATTCAATGATAAATCCACGTTGTAAAGATAAAGTAATTCTTTATCATAATGCACGTAAGCAAAATAGCTATTTAGATTGGTTAGGAATTTCTTTAATGAGTCACAGTAATATTATTAATCAAGGTCTAAAAAAAGAACTCCTAGACCATGATCAAACAGATGATCTTGTTAATGAAATAAAACAAAATTTTCAAACTATTTTGATTCATCAAAATAAGCATTTAATTCAAGAAAATACTAAACATAGTAAATTTTCTATCAAGATTCTTAGTCATCATGATGTTGAAGAACAAATTATCGTTTCAAATAAAAGTGATACTATTCTTGACTTAAGCAGCTATCATCGATATAGTAATTTTGAATATCCATACCCAACTAACCTAGAAAAATCCATTGCTGTAACTCGTAAAATTGAAGATGGCGATAGAAGTTTTAAGGATATAAGTTATGAGCTTGATGATTCCCCAGTTGATGCTGGAACACGTGGAACAATTATTCATAGTGTGCTTGAACATCTTGATATTGACGTTCATTTAGATTTATCAGATAACTTAAATAAACTCAAACAAGCAAACCTTTATGACAATGAAGCCTGGCAATTAATTGATAAATATCAACAACATCTTGAAAACTTTATTACTAGCCCAGTTTATCAGTTAATGGTTAATGCTGACTATCTTTATCGTGAAAAAGAATTTTCTATGCTTGAAAACGGACAAATTATTCATGGAATTTTTGATGTTGTCTGTATTAAAGATAATCAAATAACAATTATCGATTATAAGACTGATAATTTGAATAAAAACACTAGTAAAGAAATACTGATTTCTTTACATAAGCCGCAAATGGATTATTACAAAAAAATATTAGCTCGTGTTTTCCCACAAGCTAATATCCAGGCAATCGTTTATTATCTATATATTAATAAATATGTAACTATTTAAAAATGGGTTATCCGTAACCCATTTTTATTTCACAACAATATCTTTAATATTCTTTAAGATGATTCGCGTCATACCGCCCTCATCCATTTCCTTGACGATATCTACACCTTCAAGATAATCCTCAACATTTAATTCAATAATTCGATCATCATCTAAAACTAATTTACAACGTGACATCCGATCTAGCGATACTGGCACGTTGACAATTTCATCATCTTCTTCAATTCCCAGATCGCGCATAATTAATTCAACCTCTTCAGTTGCATTATAGTCGTTTCCCATAACTTTTTTAGCCAATTCCATCGGTTTTACCGGACGATGATCCATTACTAAATCAACAAGTTCTTTTTTTACTAATGGTAGGGGATCCCCTTCAACAACATTATATTCACTGTCAACTTTCTTTACAACTTTATTAACAATACTCATTTTTTGTTTATCTGTTAATTTTGGTTCACCTTTAATATATTGTTCATTCAAGTAATATCCTGGTTTCCCATCAATCATATAACGTTTTTCAATAATCGACAAAATATTATCTTCAACATTGATAATAATTGCTTCTTCAACAGCTGTTGTTTTATTTGGTAAAATTTGTTGATTAATAAATCTAATACTACGTATACCATCATTTTCTTCAATTAAACTCATTGGCATAGTTTTATAGTTTAACTTAATAATTAAAACAAATTTCTTACCATCTACTTTTAATTCTACAAACATTAAATTAGCATTTGGCATTTCTTCAATTTTTGTACATAAATCAAATAAATCTTGCGTTATTTTAATCGATTCTTCTTTAAACGCCTCATTACTTTCAATCATTTTTTTACCAGCTTGTAATAAGTGATGCTCACTACCGGTTACCAATTCTTTAATCCCAGAATTTTCTAAACATTTTTCAATTTTTTTATCATAATACTCAGTTGTTCCTTCAGTTAAATTAATAAATGTATCTGAGTAAATAATTTTACTATGTTCCAAATCCAACATATGAATCAAAATCTTATCAATTATAATTGTATTATTCATTCTTTCATCACCACGGTTAAGTATATCATATTTTGTTGAAATACGATATAATAATCTTGGTGATTAAAATGAAAATTATTATCGCACCGGCAAAGGTGATGAAAACAAAACAAGTAAATATTGAAACTACAGATATCTTATTTAAAGACAAGACTACACAGCTACATAATTATTTAATGAAATTTAATCTTGATCAACTCCATGACATAATGAAAATATCTTTTAAAATGGCGGATACTGTCTATAGTTATTTCCACAATGAATATACTGCGGTTCCTGCACTATACTGCTATCAAGGTACTGTTTTTAAACAGCTTAGTTTGAAAGACTATGATGCAGACGATTTTGTATACTTAGAACAGTATTTAAATATTTTATCGGCTTATTATGGCATCTTGAAATACAATAGTGCAATAACCCCATATCGTTTAGATATGATTATGAAGATTGATTTTAATTTATATCAATTTTGGCAAGATGAAATTGATAATTATTTTAAAAATGAAGACTATATTATTTCCCTAGCCTCTAAAGAATTTACTAAGATGCTATCACATCCCCATATCATAAACATTGACTTTGTTGAAGATAAAGCAGGTAAAATGGTACGCAATTCAATGTATGTCAAACAAGCTCGGGGAAAAATGCTTGATTTAATGGTTAAAAATAAGATTAGTGATCTTGATAGCTTAAAACGTCTAACGTTTGATGGCTATATATATCATGAAGAATTATCAACAAACGATAATTATGTTTACATTAGAAATGGAAAACAAACATATAAAAAGCTATAATAAAAATAGATGGCGTGCCATCTATTTTTATTTATTTAAATATTCTTCTAAGAAATTTATCATTCTTTCCATTTCTTCATCTGTCCCGATACTAATTCTTAAGTATTGATCAATTCGCTTAGTATTCCAATGACGAACGATTATTCCTACTTGCCGCAATGCTGTAAATAATTCTTGGCCTTCAACATCAGGATGTTTTACAAAAACAAAATTTGCATAACTGTCAGGTACAATAAAACCTAATTCTTTTAATCTTGTTTTAGTCATTTCTCTTGTTTTAATTACTTTAGCACACTTTGCTTTTGTATCTTGATCGTCAAGGATACTCGCTAAACAAATTTGTTGTGCGACATAATCAACTGGATAAGAATTAAATGAATTCTTAACATCATACAAATGTCTGATTGCCTCTTTACTTCCTAAAGCTATTCCTAGTCTAATTCCAGCTAAAGAACGTGATTTAGAATATGTTTGTGTTACAACTAGATTATCATATTTATCAATTAAAGAGACACAACTAGTTCCACCAAAATCAATATACGCTTCATCAATGACTACAATACTGTCAGGGTTATTTTTTAATATTGTTTCTATAAAATCTAAATCAACTAACAAACCAGTTGGTGCATTAGGATTTGGAAAAATAATTCCACTATTAGGCTGCATAAAATCATTAAGATTAATTTTGAAATCACGGTCTAATTTAACCAGTTTATATGCCATTTGATATAATTCACAATATACCGGATAAAAAGAATATGTAATATCCGGGAATAAAATTGGTTCCTTTCCATTAAAGAACGTTAAAAAAATCAACGCAAGTACCTCATCAGAACCATTCCCCAAAAATACTTGTTCTTCTTCAAGTCCATAATAATTAGCTAATTCTTTACGTAAATCAACAGCATCACTGTTTGGATATAACCTTAAACGATCAATATCCAAAGATGTTAATACTTCCTTAATTTTAGGACTAGGTCCATAAGGATTCTCATTTGTATTTAACTTGATCATATTCACAATTTTAGGCTGTTCCCCTGCTACATATGGTTCAACCTCGCGCAATTTATCTTGCCAACTCATATAATTCCCCCTTATTTAAGCATTTCATCAATCAACTCCGATAAATAATCGACTTGTTTATCACTATGCTTTTTAATCAGTTCATCCGCTCGATTAAAAGTGTAACCATGATCCGCGTGCTCAAACATACTAATATCGTTATACGAGTCCCCAATCGCATAACTTACAACATCTTCATTAAGTAAACTAACTAGATTGCTAATTCCAGTTCCTTTCGTACATCCACTTGGCGTAATGTCTAAATAATGCATATTTAATGTACCATGCGCTTCATCTGCATAATGTTCATCTATATATTTTTGAATCTTTAAAACTTCATCAATCTGCTGGTTGTCTTGATTTATCGCTATTATATCAAACTCCTCAACATTTGGATACTCTTTTATAAAATCATGCTCATTCGTTACAATACTACGTCCTACCTCATCATAAATATATGTTTGACCTCTCAAATACCCTAATGTCTTTTTTCCATCATAAAAATATATCCACATATCATCATATTTCAAACAATGTTCTATGATATCAATACCAGCTTGTTTTGAAATAACTCGTTTAAATAATTCTTGATCATTACGATCAACAATATGAGCTCCATTATTTAAAACTAAATAGTCATAATATAAATCTAATTTGTTTGTACTGCGTAATGCTTCTTCATAATTTCTCCCAGTATTAAAAGCAAACAAGTGCCCAGCCTGGTGAAGCTTTTCCACTTTCTCTTTATCCGGGGGATATAATAACCCATCTAAATCAATAATTGTTCCGTCCATATCACAAAATAGTATTTTTTTCATAAAATCCTCCAATATATAGCCATATTATAACAGTTTAGACTAAATCATCAAAGAGCTGATAAAGCATTTGATTACTTTTATTTACTTCTTGTAACGCTGTTTCAATATCTTTCGCCACAATTTTTCCATCTTGCAGGCATACACACTTACCGCTTTGATTATCTTGAAGAAGTTCTATCGCTTTATTTGCCATCCTTGCAGCTAATATCCGATCTTCCGGCACCGGTGAGCCGCCTCGTTGAATATGTCCTAAAACAATCGAGCGACCTGAAAATCCTGTTTCTTCACTGATTCGTTGTGCTAGCTTTTCAACATCTAAAATTTTTTCACTTGCAATTACAATTGCATGGCGTTTATTATAAACAATTTCATTCTTAATCAACTCTTTGATTACATGCTCTTCATCATAGCCTGTCTTATTGGTGATAACAAGTTCACTTCCACAAGATATAGCTGCATAAAGAGCTAAATTATCTGCATTGTTACCCATTACTTCAACTACAAAACAACGATGATGAGAACTTGAAGTATCACGTAATTTATTTACTGCATCAATAATATTACATAATGCAGTATGAAAACCAATCGTTTCATCAGTACCATTGATATCATTATCAATAGTTCCAGGTATTCCAATACAATTTATACCTTTTTTTGCTAACGCTTGTGCCCCACGGTAACTGCCATCACCTCCTATTATAACAAGACTATCTATTTCATGTTCTTTTAAATTGTTTATTGCTCTATCTTGAACTTCATCTAAAGTAAACTCCGGTAGACGTGATGATTCTAAAATAGTACCTCCTTTTGCAAGAATTTCAGAAACATCTCGATAGCCTAAGCGTGCTATTTTACCCTCTACTAATCCTCGATAGCCTTCATATACTCCATAAACTTCAAATCCATGTTTTATTCCTACTCTGACAATTGCTCTGATTGCTCCATTCATTCCAGGAGCATCACCGCCAGAAGTTAATACTGCGATTTTTTTCATTTTTTCACCTCATTTAACTTTCTCTTCTAACCAATTTTGATAAAACTCTAGTTGATTCTTTAGATGAAAAAAGTGTTCCCCATTTTCCATGATTTTTAAATCACAATTAAAATGACTGGCAAATTTCTTTATATATTCATATTCACATAAATTGTCATTTTCACCATACAAAATCATTGTTTGACTATTCCATTCGGTGACTGAATGTTCTTTAACATAGCAATAATAGTCATAATACAATGTTTCCCCAATAGGTGTTTCAATCATTTTTTGTTCTTTTAATTTTTCTTCATTTATTTCAAACCAAATCATCATATTTTCAATTAAACGTTGCATATCAACAACTGGTGATAAAAATAAACACTGATTAAATTTAACACATTGATAAGCTAATAAACTAAAAAATGCTCCTAAGCTACAGGCCCATAAACTTATCTTTTCATATTTTCCTTTAACATAGTCATATATCTTTAATAATTCCTCTGTACAATTTTGTGCATTACACAAAGTATCTTCATATACTCGATCCCCATGTTTTGGCAAATCAAAACTAACTATTTGATATCCTCTATTTACTGCTGTCTTTGCTAGCATTTCTATAACAATATCTTCTTTATTAGATTTATTCCCATGAACTGCAAGAAAAACTTTTGAACTCCCTGCTCCCCAGATAACTGCAGGGATATTATCAATTTTTAAATATTTCTTTTTCATCTTCCCACCACTTCCTTATCAATAATTATAACATAGTCCAAATTTAATATTTAGCTTTTGCAAAAAATAATACTACAACAGTTTATGTTGCAGCCTTGTCTTTGGCTGGTGGTTGGTAGCACGAAACCTCCACAGCGGGCTTTCATCACCTAGTTTTATGTCGTGCGCAGCACAGCAAAAAAGGAACTGATTATTCAGTTCCTTTACTATTACCCACTAATTTATTCATATCAGCTTTAGTTTTATATGTGATTTTTAATCGATAACCATCTTCGCTTGAAAGAATTCTCATTGACACTTTTGTATCATCTTCTGATTGAGTGATTCCTATTCCATAATTACCAATACTTTCATTTCGTTCATTAAAATCATTTTCTAATTGATTAAACTTCTCTCCAGCTTTATTAAAACTTACATACATATCATCACCGTTAATCAATTTAACAATTTCTTTTAACATCGGATAACTTTGCTCGTTGATTTTCATAGCTTCAAAATCTTTAAAGCCGTTAATAGTATAACCTATATTAACAGCATTAGTTGTTCCTGATAAGTCATATGAAAAACTAATTGACATTGTTTCATTTTTACCAATCTTTAAATCATAATTCAGACTTGTATAAACATTATTTTGATCAGTTACATAAAAATCATAATCTTTATCAATCGTTGTTTTACCATACTTATCAGTAATTGCAGTTAAATCATTTTCTAACTGCTTGATCTTCTTAACATAACTATCACTATTAGTTACTAGTTTATCAAAATCTTTTAAACTCCCAAACTGATATTCTGTTACCTCTTTATTAATATTAACCTCACCTAGTGGACCTAGTGTAATTGCTTTATCCGGTGTAGTAACAGTATTACTTGCAGTTCCGTCACCTAAAAAATTACCAAATAACATTGATGAAATCAGCGGTGAGAAAATCAATACTAAAGCTAAAATACCGTATAAATAATTAGGAAATGTATTTGTTCTTTTCATGGGTTGATAGCCTTTTTCTAAGCGTGTACCACAATGAGGACAAACTTTGGCACTATCAGGAATATTTTTTTTACAATGTGGACATTGTTTCATGCAATCACCTACTCATATATATTTGCCATCCAGGTCTTAAAGTCTTCCACAAATTTTTCTTTTGCCTGGGCTTTTTTTGTATCATCTTTTATTTCATAATACTCTTCACTTAGATAAGTATACTCGCTAATTGTTTCACCTTTATTAACTAATTTTAAAATTGGTGTCCAATTAAAATCTAACTCCTCACGAATATTTTTATAAAAATCAATTTCTTTTTCAGATGCCCCCTCTTGCATGGCGGCATCACGAAATGCCTGAATATTTAAATAATATAAATAAGTACCCTTATTTTCCTCTAAATACGATGTTAAAATCGGATGAAACTCTTTACAATCTCCGCAATCAGGACGACCAATATATAAAACAAAAGTATCATCACTAGATAATTTGTTTTCTAATTCATCATAAGTAATTTCATGAAGACCTGATAAACTATTGTCTTTTTTTATACGATTAATGGATGCGTCTTGGCATCCACTAATCATTAATACACATACAATTAAACTTAATAATTTTTTCATTATTTAAGTAAAGATTCTCCATCCATTTCAGCTGGAATTTCAAGTCCTAATAATTGTAAAATCGTAGGCGCTAAATCTCCTAATTTTCCACCCTCTTTTAATTCTAAATGAGAATTTGTTACAATTAAAGGCACTTCATTTGTAGTATGCGCTGTAAATGGGTTATTATCTTCATCTAACAACATTTCACTATTACCGTGGTCAGCAGTAATTAACATTGTTCCACCTAATTCAAGAACTTTATTGTATACTTCACCTACACATTCATCAACAACACTCACAGCTTTAATTGCTGCTGGTATAATTCCTGTATGTCCAACCATATCGCAGTTTGCAAAGTTAACAATAACAACATCGTGAATATCTTTATCTAATTCTTCAATTAATTTATCTTTTACTTCATATGCTGACATTTCTGGTTGTAAATCATAAGTAGCTACTTTTGGTGAATTTACTAACACTCGAGTAGCACCTTCAATTTCCTTATCAACACCACCATCAAAGAAGAAAGTAACATGAGCATATTTTTCAGTTTCTGCAATTCTTAATTGTTTCATACCTTTTGCAGATAAATAATCACCAAGTGTATTAGTTAAACTTGGTAAAGCAAAAGCAATCGCACCATTAACACTATCTGCATATTTCATCATACAAACAAATGTTAAATTTTTTGGCACATTATTAAATGCATGGTCATAGAATCCATCATTAGTCATCACTGTTGCTAATTGAATCGCACGGTCAGGTCTAAAGTTTGCAAAGATAACTGAATCACCATCAGCTACTTGTCCATCAACATTTTTATTATATCCAGGAATTACAAATTCATCATAAGTTTCTTTAGCATATGAATCTTTAACATATTGAACAGGACATTCAAAGCTTTCACCTTTATGATTAACGATAGCATCAAACGCTAATTCAACACGATCAAACCTCTTATCACGATCCATTGCGTAATATCTACCAGATACAGTTGCAATTTCACCAACACCTATTTCTTCAATTTTATCTGCTAATTCTTTAACAAAATCAGCACCACTATCAGGAGCAACGTCACGACCATCTAAAAATGCGTGTACATATACTTTTTCTAAACCTTCTTGTTTAGCTAATTTTAATAAGGCATAGATATGTTCATTTGAAGAATGCACTCCACCATTTGATAATAATCCCCAAATATGTAATTTAGTATTATTTTCTTTGGCATTATTAATTGCTTTTAAGAATTCAGCATTCTTATAGAATGTTCCATCTTCAACAGCTTTATTGATTAAAGTTAATGATTGGTAAACTGTTCTTCCAGCTCCAATATTTAAATGTCCAACTTCACTATTACCCATTTGTCCATCAGGTAATCCGACAGGCATTCCAGAAGCTTTAATTCTTGTTGTTGGATAAATCATTTCTAAATCATCTATATTTGGTGTATTTGCAAGTTTAACTGCATTTCCATCAATTCTTTCACTTAATCCGTATCCATCTAAAATACATAATACAATTGGTCTTTTTTTCATTATCTAATTCCTCCATTTTCATGAACCATTATAACTTGTTTAACTACAATAATCAAACAAGAAATACTTGAAATAATCTAAATTTAATAACTTTTTACTAACAAAATCTCTTCAGTTAAAATAGTTTTATATTTCTATAATATATTGATATATAAATAATATAGTTATATAATTATAATATAAATAATAAAGGGGAAATGCTATGAAAAAATTATTATGTTTATTACTCATTTTTATGCTGTGTGGTTGTAGTATTGATAAAAGAGCAACTACTAAAACTGTTGATGTCAGTCCATATCTCTATAAAATTAGTGACAATAATAATCACTATCTTTATCTATTAGGAACCTGTCATCCTGGTCGTGATCAAATTGATAAACTTGATATAACTACCGAAAAAGCAATCAAGGATAGTCAAAGTATTGTTTTAGAATGTTCATTAGATCAAAATGAAACTGCTAAATATCAAAATTATCTTTTAGAAAACAGTTTAGGTGAACTAGATTTGATTAACTATATTCCTAAATTAAAAGAAAACTATCCTACACTAAAAAAATACCGTGTTAATGAATTTAATGCTATGGCAGTAAGTTCTTTAGTAACCTCTGATATTCTAGACGAAGTAGATGGCAATAATAGCACCTCCATTGATGTTTACCTTTTTAATCTCACCAGAAGTAAAAGGATTCCTTTTGAAGAAATGGAAGGAATTGAATTTCAGATGCAATTATTTTCACAATTATCTAAAGAATCACCTCACGCAATTTTAGAATCCTTAAAAGATCGACAACAATTAATCAAAAGTACAAAATTGATCCTTGACAGTTATTATAATCATGATCTTGATACATTAGCGACAATATACAGCTATCAAGAACTACCAGATAGTGAATATCAACAAGAATATCAAAATTATCAACAATTATTAATAATTGACCGTAACCAAACTATGCAAGCTAAAATAATAGAATATTTAAATCAAAATAAAGTCGTTTTCATCGGCGTTGGTGTAGGTCATGTTGTTGGTGATTTAGGATTAATAACATCGTTAAGCGCAGCCGGTTATAAAGTAGAAAAATTAGGTTAAAAAATAAAGGTCTAGAATTTATCTAGGCCTCATTTTTTCTTTTTCTTTGGCGAACTTAAAATGTACATTCCAATAAAACAGAGAATCAAAGGCCAGTAGCCTTTTATATAGTATGCAATCGTTGATACTATTCCTTGAAAGTCTTTAGTTCGATCCATGGTTAAAATCATTCCTAAAATAATTAATACAATTCCCGCATTCTTTCTAAAGTCCATTTTAATCACCCCCATTATCATAGCAAGGGCAATCAAATGAATTTGTCGATTAGAGGATAGAACGTGCAAACCGTAATAAATTATTTAAATCTACAGGTTCTTTACCTTTTTGTGAATATACATAAATTCTATCATGATCATGATATTCAAATTTATTAGAATGAATAATACTATTAATATCCCGACGTATGTCCTCATCAATATGAATAAACAAGTTTTCAGACATTTTTCTAAGTAAAATGCATAAACTTGCTAACGCTAATTCTAAATCAAAATATGCTCTAATTAAATCTTTTTGGATAACATGTTCATCAAAGATACCTTCTTTTATTTCAACTTTTTCAATATGATTCAAAACGGCATCGACACTATTTAACTCATCTTCAAGCATATCCAAGTAACATTCTTCTTTAATTTCTCTTTTGTTCATCTACAAGCTTATCCTTTTCCTTAATCATTTGTTTCAATTCTTTTGCATATAACACAAATGACAATAACATTAATGCACTGCTAGTGATAATCATTAACTGACTAGCAAAAGTATCAGGAATGTGATACCCAATAAGAATTATTACAACAAAATAAAAATAAGCTGTTGCAATTTTCCCCCACCATGAAGCTCCTTTTATTTTTAAGCCATAATCATATAAATATAATCCAACAATTCCTAACATTCCATCTTTCAATACAATTATTATTAATAACACCCAAGCTAAGGGATATGTAAATAACAAAGTAATCGCAATTGTAAATTGTGTTAATTTATCAGCAATCGGATCAATTAATTTTCCAAAATCTGTAATCATATTATATTTTCTTGCAATATAACCATCTAAACAATCACTAATACCTGAAAGCACAAGAATAAATGCTGCAATAATATAATGATGTTGCCATTGTGCATTAAAATACACAAATAAAAATACTGGTATTAATAAAATTCTAAAATAACATAAGCAATTTGGTATATTAAACAACTTTGTTTTATCTTTCATATTCATCTTCTATCCCTCTTTTTACATAATTATAGTTAACTTATTAAATAAGTCAATGATAGAAGATTTAAAGTATCTTTTTCATTGTAACATGCGGGCACCACTCATCATAATACATATCTCCATCAGGTTTATATCCTAATTTTTCATAAAATTTCTGAGCCTGCTGTTGAGCTGACAACTCAGTTTCAAGACAGCCTAATTCTCGAGCTTTGTTCTCTAAAGCAGTGACAACCTTACTTCCTAATTTTTGCCCACGATATTCTTTGATCGCTGCAATTCTTCCTAAGATCATTGTTGTCTTATCTTTAAAATACATTCGTCCAACCGCAATCGGCTGCTCATCCTTATAAATCACCAGATGATACGCAGTATTGTCAAGCTTATCAAACTCCTTTTCAAAGCCTTGTTCTTCAACAAATACAGCTTGGCGAATTAAAGCTGCATCTTTAAAAGATTTTTTACCATAACTAAATTTAAAATCCAACTTAGATTCTATCATCATTAATAATGTATCAACTTCTATAACTTGAGCAAATCGATTCTTCCAAATCTTTTCTTCTAAATATTGCTTTAACACTTTTCCACTTATTATATCATTGTCAAAAGTCGTTGTAGCATCTTTTGGAACAATAACTCTATATCCTAATTCAAATGCTACTTTAATACTAGTATCAATACAATATTCACTTTGCATACCAACGATAATCAGATCTTGAATTCCCTGTGATTTTAAATATGCATCTAAATTTGTATTTTTAAATGCACTATTATATTCCTTTTCAAAAATTTTATCATCTTGTCTCGGAGTAATCCGTGAATCTATTTGCCAACCATCACTATTTAAAATCAATTCCTCATCATGATGACGAACATAGACGATTTCGAGATGTTGATTATGACATACCCTGATTAGTTTTCGAATATGCTCGATCATCTTATTTTCATCTACTGGATACTGGCTCGTCAAAGCAGTTTGAACATCAATTATTAATAAACATCTTTTACGCATCGTTTTCCTCCATTGTATCAACTAAAAAAGTCGTAATCGTTGAATACACAGTTTCCTTATATTTTTCATTGAGAATTTCATGGCGCATATGCTCAAATAAAATTGAAATCACATGTTGATAGCCTTGTTTTTTTAAATGAGTTACAGCATTATTAAATGCTTTTTCATTAATCAAGCAAGGATCTTCTTTGCCAGAAATAAATAAGACTGGTAGTTTTTTATTTGCTTCATAATCTATATTTTTATATGTATTTTGCATTAAACTTAATAAATTATAAAATCCATTTACACTAAATGTGAAGGTACACAGCGGATTATTATTATATTCATCAACTACTTGGCTGTTACTGCAAATCCATTCATTTGGCTTATCAAAGCCCTTATTAAAAGCACCAAAAGACATTTTCTGTAATAGTTTACTATGATACTTATCCCCCTTGACCATTGCTATCGCTTTGCATAATAACTTTCCTAATCCGGCTAATTTATTTTTACTTGGGCTGCCACAAACTATTAATGCATTAATTTCATGATCATACTTTTGAATATAATTTCTTACAACTAAAGAACCCATTGAATGCCCAAATAAACAAACTGGTAAATTTGGATATTTTTTCTTAATATAATTAGTTAATTGGTGAACATCTTCAACGATTGCACGGGCACCTTCACCATAAAAATAACCCAAATCAGTTTCATCTAAAACACTTTTTCCGTGTCCACGATGATCATGTATGATAACAACATATCCACAGTCATTTAAATATTCAATAAAATCTAAATAACGCTCTTTATGCTCACACATACCATGAACAATCTGAAAAATTGCTTTTGGGTGTTCCGGCGCTGAAACAATTACGTCTAAAGGTAATTTATCAGATATTGAATTAATTTTTAGATACTCCATCGTTTTTCTCCTTTTCATGATTATATCATATTGATTGCTTGAATAAACTAAACAAACTCTTATTTTTATCTAAATAAACAAAAACCTGCAAATTATGCAGGTAATCATTTTTGTTCAATTGTATTTTCAGTAATAACTAGCTTCCGCTTCTTTAGAATCATATTAATTACTTCACTGGCTAATGAATATAAACAAGCAGCACTAGGAACCGCAATGACCATTCCAAATACACCAAATAAATCACCGAAAACAAAAATTGATAATAAAACCCAAATTCCAGGTAAGCCAACTGAGTTTCCAACAACACGCGGATAAATGAAGTTATCTTCTAACTGTGATAAAATCTGAAAATATACCATAAACCAAATTGCCATCAAAGCATCTTTTGATAAAATTAAGACTGCACCTACAAACATTGCGGCAATTGGACCAAAAAATGGAACAAATGAAAATATTGAAATAATTGTAGCAATCAATTCAGGGTATGGAAAATTAAACAGCTTCATAGTTACATAGTACAACACCCATAAAATACAAGCTTCAACCAATTGACCACTGATAAAATTTGAAAAAACTTCATTAGTTTTATGTGCATAATCAAAAATTACACAAGTAACTTTATAACCACAAAGTGCTCCAATTGCTTTTCTTAATTGTCGTAAAAAAGTTTCCTTATTTCCAAGCAAATATAGAGAAAAAATAAATCCTGTAAATACTACTCCAAATGTAGATAAAAAATTTGTTGCATTATTCATGATTCCCCCAGCACTTCTAGTTAGGATATCTAGTGCTTGACCAACCATATCTTGCCAAGGCATATTGATTAAATCTTTAACACTAGCAATATTTTCCATTCTAAAATCAATATTGAAATAGATAAATATATCATCGATATTATTAAATACTGATGTTAGAAAAGCAGAAGTATTACTGATCAATGAAATTAAACTGCTTATTAAATTTGGAATTACGATACTAGCAATCAAAACAATTAAACAAATAAATAGTATCAGTGTTGCAATTATTGATAAACCTCTTTTTTTTCGATATAAAAAACTAGTTTTTGTACAATATTTTGTAATTTGTTTTTCAATCAGCTTCATAGGCTGATTAAGAATATATGCAATAATAATCCCATAAAACAAATATACCAGCGTCCCTAACAACGTGCTGATCATTCCATAAATATTACCTAAATTCATAAGTAAATATATCAAAAAAACTGTAAACGCTGAAATTATCAATCCAGGTTTAACATGACGTTTCAAATCATCATCTAAATTAAAATTACGCATCTAATCACTCCTTATTCCGCTTGATTATAACATATTTATCATACATTTTATAACCATTCGTGATATTTATTTAGATAAACACGTTTAACTACTGTTGTCAATGCAATATATAAAATAACAATTATTATTAATAATCCAAAATAATAAGCTGGCAAACTAGTAAGCCCAATTGCTTTAGCTAAGTGACTAAATGGAATAAGCGTTAAAACAAATGCAGATAATAATGTAAAAATCGTTACAAATAGGGCAGGTTTACTTTGAATAAATGGTACTTTTGCTGTTCTAATTAAATGAATAACAAGAATTTGGCTCCACATTGATTCAATAAACCAGCCCGTTTGAAAAACTGCAATGAAATAATCAGGATTTGTTAATGATTGATAACTTCCTCCAGCCATTATTGGGGCTATAAAATAAAACATCAATACATATGTCATAATATCAAAAATTGAACTAATTGGTCCCATCCATAACATAAATCTTCCAATTGATGATGCTTCCCATGTTCGAGGGATTTTTAAATACTCCTCGTCAACACGGTCAAACGGTAAGGTTATACAAGCAATATCATAGATTAAATTTAGCAACAATAACTGAATTGGTGCCATTGGTAAAAATGGTAAAAATGCACTTGCAATTAAAACTGAAAACATATTACCAAAATTAGAACTGGCCGTCATTTTTATATATTTAATCATATTAGCATAAACTTTGCGGCCTTCAACCAATCCTTTTTCAAGAACCATTAAGTCTTTGTCTAATAAAATTACATCAGCTGCTTCTTTAGCAATATCTACTCCACTATCAACAGAAATTCCTACATCGCTTGCCTTTAGAGCTAATGCGTCATTAATACCATCGCCCATATATCCAACGCTATGTCCATTTTCTTTTAAAACTTTAATAATCAGTGCCTTTTGTTCCGGTGATAATTTTGCAAAAATTGTTGTTGTTTCTACAACTTCCTTCAGTTTATCCAAGCCCATCTTTGCAACATCTTGGCCTAATAAAATATTTTCAACATTCAATCCTACCTTTTGACAAATTGCTTTAGTTACTTTTTCATTATCTCCTGTCAAAATTTTTGTTGCTACACCATGTTCCTTCAATGCTTTTATCGCTGGGGCTGTTGATTCTTTTGCAGGATCTAGAAAAGCTAAATATCCAATTAAAACCATATCTTTTTCATCACTAACGGTACATTTTTGTACTAAATCCTGATCTGTTTTTTGACTCACTCCCAAGACCCGTAAACCTTTTTCATTAAGTTGTTCAACTTGATTGATAATTATTTTCTCTAATTTTTGTGTTAACGGCCAAACTTTACCAAGATACTCAACATATCTACAAACACTGAGCATTTCTTCAATTGCTCCTTTTGTAACCATCTGTACTTTACCATCTTGATCCTGAATAATAACAGACATTCTTCGTCGTTGAAAATCAAATGGAATCTCATCAATTTTTTCATATTTGTTTGTTAAATCTTTTAAGCTCGAATCATTATCTTGTTCAGCCAACGTACTATTAATAATTGCTTTATCCATTAGATTATTTAATCCTGTTTGATAATAACTATTCAAAAATGCATGTCGCAAAACTCTTAAATCAATTTTCCCGTGAACATCTAAAGGAAATTCTAAAATTACTTCATCTTGTGTTAAAGTTCCTGTTTTGTCTGTGCAAAGAATATCAATAGCACCAAGATTTTGAATTGAATTTAAATTTTTAATTATAGTTTTTTCCTTAGCCATTGCAAGAGAGCCTTTAGCAAGACTAGTTGTGACAATCATCGGAAGCATTTCAGGTGTCAAACCTACAGCAACACTTAATGCAAATAAACTTGCATCTAACCAATCTCCATTAGTAAATCCATTAATAAATAAAACAACAGGTACCATAACTAACATAAAACGAATCAAAAGCCACGATACAGAATTAATTCCAATTTCAAAAGTTGTTAATTCTCTCTTTTTATTTAAATCAACAGAAATTCTTCCCAGCATAGTTTCATCACCTGTCGCAATTACCACACCGACAGCACTTCCGCTAATTACATCACTTCCCATAAAAGCCAGATTTTGTGCTTCAAGCACATTCGTCCCTACAGTTGTTTCAATTGCGAATTTTTCAACTGGTTCACTTTCACCTGTTAAACTTGCTTGGCTAATAAATAAATCTTTAGCTTCAATAATTCTCAAATCTCCAGGAATCATATCTCCTGCGCTCAAATATACAATATCACCAACAACTACTTCATCAATTGGAATCTCTTTTGCTTCTTGTCCATATCGTTTAATATTTGTAGTATTTGAAATCATTGCAATCAGCTTCTCTGCTGCACTCCCACTTCTTTGTTCTTGAATAAAGCGTAATATTCCAGATATCATTACCATAACTACAATAATGATTACTGTAGTTGGATCCTTTTCACTAGTTTCTGCAAAAATCACATTAGTAAATAAAGATACTACTGCTAGTATTAATAAAATTGCAGTAAATGGATTTATAAAAGCGTTAAATATTTTTTTTAATATAGAATCTTTTTTTTGTTTAGTAATAATATTTTTACCAAATTCATCACTATGATGTTTGACTGTTTCATTCGTGATTCCCATTTTATTTGTTTCAAAACTATCTAAAACTTGATTAGTTTTATTCTCACTCGCAAAAACTAATCTCTCATTAATTGAATTAAATCTTCTCATTGTTATACCCTCCAAATTAAATTTTAGAGTATGACAAAACTATCCTAAAGAATGGCATCGCCATTATTCGGGACTTATAAACATCATTGTCATACCGGCCATGCTCTTCCATTCTTTTTCTCCTTTCAAAATTTTAGATATAGAAAAAGCCATCATTAAGATGGCTAGGCGAAAATGGACGTAATTATCCCATCATCAAAAAGCCATCTTTTAAAATTCATCGATAAATAATCATCCATTTTCTTCACCTCCACAAAATAAAAGCCTCATCGCTCAAACGCGACAAGGCATAAAAATAACTTTATCTCGTTCAAGCTTCAACATCATAGGGCCATGTAATTGCATTAGTTTTTGCCTTCACGACAAGAACTGTTGACCAGCGCACAGTGTCTCCACTGCTTTGCGGTAGCAACCCGTATCCCTATGGTAGTCTCACCTACCGATTCTTTTATCGCTTATAGTTTAACACTATTAAAGATAATGTCAACCCCTATTCCCCTTCAACTAGCTCTACTAGGATTTCTACTAATTCTTGACTTACAACCTCATAATCATCACCGTGATAACTAAAATTGACTTCATCACGACTTGTAGTGGAGTCTGTATGCCAATCTTTACATGAGCTATGAAGCTGCTTAATTCCTGTATAATCAAGCATTTTTTTCGCATTTCCTGCATTTATTCCACTTCCCGCTAAGATTTCAATATTCTCACCATATGCATCATACAAATATTTAATCATTTCTTTTCCTCGAGTTGCTTTACCTTGTAAGCCACTCGTTAAAATACGGTCTATCCCTAAAGTAATCAAAATGTTCATTGCCTCGTCAATATCATTAACACAATCAATAGCACGATGAAATACTGCAGTTTTGTGATATGATTTAATAATATCGATCATTTCTCGGGTTTGTGGAATATTAATATCTCCTTCTTCATCAAGGCATCCAAATGCAATCCCATCTGCACCATTATCAAGTAATATTTCCGCATCCAGTTTCATTACCTCAAAATCTTCATCATTGTAACAAAAACCAGCACCACGAGGTCTAACCATACAAATAACTTCTAAATCTGTGTTATCTTTAACTTTTAATAAAGTTGCTAATGATGGGGTTAAGCCACCTAAGTGTAATGCACTATTCAATTCTATTCTTCTAGCTCCACCGTATTGTGCCTGTAATGCATCATAATAACTCCCACAACATACTTCTACAATTTTATCCATTTTATCAACTCCTTACTTGTATATTTATTATAACACTTTTCCAAAAGCATTAATTGTTATTTTTAAGTAAAAGTTGGTTTGCATTTTGTTAATAGTAATGGTAAAATTTATGAGCATAGTTTATTTGCAATAAATAAAAATTGTAATATAATAAGCTAGTTCTGTCCCCTTAGTAAAATGGATATTACAAGACCCTCCTAAGGTTTAGGTGCAGGTTCGATTCCTGCAGGGGACGCCAATTATAATTTATAAAAATATATTATTGAAATCAGGTGGATTATAGACCTTTTAAATCCACCTTTTTTATATGAATATTTAACTTTTTATAATCTAACAGAACACATACTTACTATTTCTTTCAAAGATACCTATACAAAAATAGGATTTTCATAAGCACTTTTGACATAACATATTACTCTAGTTCAAAAGCATCAGTATAGAGACTATAATAAACATCATGCTTTGAAATGAGTTCATCATGACTCCCCCATTCAATAATTTTCCCAAAATTCAAAACAATAATAGTTTCAGAATTACAAACCGTTGATAATCAATGAGCAATTACATAGGTTGTTCTACCTCTCATTAAATTATCCATTCCTTGCTGAACAAGCACTTCTGTCCTAATATCAATCGAAGAAGTTGCTTCATCTAAGATCATAACTGGTAAATTTGCAACAGCCGCACAAGCGATAGAAAGCAATTGCCTTTGTCTTCGAGATAAACTTGCCCCATTTTGCATCTCATAGATAGGTTCCCTTCCATTTTTTAAAGAACTTTCTTCATCTGAAACTTCAATGATTCGTTCACATGATGCTCTTGCCATATTGATCATTACCAATACTTGTAATAACATCATCAGACAATTCAAAATATTCATTGCATAGGCAATCATACTTGATAAGTCCCCTGTGGTCATCGTTGATGCATTTATAAGAATAATAATTTTTGCTCCAAACCAGCAAAGAAACAACAAACAGCCATAAACTTCAAACTGCATTATAGGCATATAAATGATTTAACTACCCGAATTCCTGCCAAATTTTCCTGTACTACACTATTCAATTCATCATAGATATGAAATACCTTTTCAAAATATGGATGTGAACGACTAACAATAAAATAAAGACCTGCCTCTAAAACTGGAACTGCAATTAAAAATATTAATGATAAATCCCTATTTATCATTAATGAAACAGCTAGTGAAAATGCCAGCATGATGGTGCTCGCACTGCCACACGAATAGTCATCATATGTGCATTTTGAACGTTAGTTACATCAGTCGCTAATCTTGTTACCAAACTTGAAGTAGAAAACTTATCAATATTTGCAAAAGAATATTCATGAATTTTATAATACATATTCTGTCTTAGATTTTGAGCAAATCCAGCTGAAGCTATCGCACAAAAACTTCCTGATAACATGCCACAAATAACTCCTAAAGTAACACAAAAGATTAAGACTACACCCCATTTGCCAAAAATACTATATTTACAAGTCAGGAAGAATATTTCATGAATACTCAACAATTAGAATGTTTTGTGCGAATAGCAGATAAATTGAATTTTACAAAGGTTGCTGAAGAATTATATATTACTGCTCCAGCAGTTGCCCATCATATCATAAATTTAGAAGAATTAAATACGTCATTATTTATCAGAACTTCCAAAATGGCAAAATCAACTGAGCCAGGCTCATTATTCTATAGTGAAGCAAAAGATATTCTCCAAAAAATATATATGGTTGAGAAAAAAGTTAAAAAACTAGCCAGTCAAAAACTTTCGATATTACGAATTGGCTGTTCTAGTCAAGTAGAACTTGAGATATTAGAAATACCATTAATAAAATTAAGAGAAGAATTTCCAACTGTTTATCCCCAGATTATTATTCAGGATTATTTTATTCTAAAATCTCTATTTGATAATAAACAATTAGACATTTTAATCAGTACAAAAGAGATGATTGCTGAGGCTCACGATTATATATTTAAAAAAATAAAAAACATTTCCAGTTATGCAATCATAGCTGAAAATTCCCCGTTTGCTAAAGAAAAAGAAATATGTTTTATAGATTTATATGATACACCACTTATTACTTTGCATCCCCGCTTTATCCCATTTTAATACTGAGATAAATTACAAGAATTTATTGCTCTCCATGAAAAAATCATTTTCATCTTTTATGTAAAAATGACCAGGCTGCTATTCTTTTCGCTAAATGTAATTACGGTGTAGCTATTTTACCAGAAATATATATTCCAACACATATTAAAAGAATTGTCGCTTTACCATTTATGGATGATCAAATGACAATAGAATATGGAATAACTTATCACAAAAATCTAAAAGAAAAATATATTAAGGAATTTACAAACTATTTTATAACTAATAAATAATAAAAGAAGATTTAATTTCATTGATATAATCAATTATTTTAAATCTTCCCTTTAATTAAAAATATTTTATAACTTATCTTGATTATTTGTCATTTAATTACATGATAGATAAGCTTAACATCATTATACAATAGATGCCCTATATATTTGAAGAATCACATTCTCCAAACAAGTATCGAACTCAACACTAGTCTGATTTATTGATAAATCAGATAATAATGCTCTAGAAAAACTCGCAATAAGCCCGTGATTTTCCCTTAATAACCCATTTGCCTGCTCTCTATCATAACCGCCAGATAGAGCAACAACCCTAACTACATGGGAATCTTTCATAAGTTCCGCGTAAAAATCAGGTACGGTTGGAATGGACAGTTTAAATATAAATTTAACATCATTGTCTAATAAAGTTAGATGCTCATTAATTTCTTTCAATAACAATTCTTCAGCCTCTTTTTTTGAGGTACTTAAAATAGATACCTCTGGCTCTAAAATAGGTACAAGCCCAGTTTTAGCAATTTGTAATCCTAATTCAAACTGCTGATCAACAATTTTCTTGATACCTGCTGGATCGGCTTCCAAAATTACACTACGCATTTTTGTACCAAAGATATATTTATCTCTTGCCTTGTTTAATATTGCTTCCAGTTCAGGAATTGGCTTCATTAACTGAACACCATCTTTTTCTACTTCTAATCCTTTGTCAATTTTCAAAAATGGCACGATTTCCTTCTTTAACCATAAATATTCAGCAGTATCTACACCCTCAATTTGAGAATCCATTGTCTTTTCAAACAAAATAGCACCTAATATATGCTTAGAGGTAAAAGCCTTACTAGTAATAATACGACTACGCATTTGATGAATTAAATCAAACATTTCTTTATCATTACTATACGCTGATTCATCAATACCATATGATTTTAATGCCTTTGGTGTACTTCCACCACTTTGATCTAACGCTGCGATAAAACCTTTTCCATATTGCATACGCTCTAATTGTTTTGTGTTCATTTAAGAGCACCTCCTTTTCCTGCCCTTATTATACCCCTTGTCCATCAAGTATTCGAATAATACGTTCTATTTCGTTAGATAAGAATAACTATTTTTACAAATAAGAATCGCTTTTAAAAATATGATAGATTATTTTAAAATATGCTATAATTAAATAAGATAATCTTTATACATAAGGAGATAATTAATATGTCTATCACAGTAAACATTTATTACACTGGAATAAACGGAAATGCTAGAAAATTTGCAGAAGAAATGGTGACCAGCGGTATTGTTGATGCTATTAAAGCAGAAAAAGGAAATGAAAGATATGAGTATTTCTTTTCCATGAATGATCCAGAAACCATACTTTTAATTGATAGTTGGAAAGATCAAAAATCAATTGATGCTCATCATGCTACTATAATGATGGAACAAATTACAGAATTAAGAAATAAATATGATCTTCATATGAAGGTAGAACGCTATACTTCTAATGAAGAAAACATAACTTCTGCTGACAAAAAATTTATTCGATTGTAATCTAAATTAATAAAACCCATTATAAAGTCAATATTATAATGGGTTTTATACTATTCATATCAAAACATATTTCTGGTAATTGAAATATTTATTCCTTATTTACCATTTTAGTTATAATTTATCCTGTCACAATTATCGTTCTTTATTACCAAGTAAATATAGCTTTTAATTATAAATATATAATTCTAATAAAAAAACATTGCCTATTTAACATTACCGCTGTTAATTCCTTCTTCATAAGGATCCAAAGGTAACCATTCTAATACATCTTGAATATATTTATTCCAAAAATCCCAATTATGACTTCCTACATCCTCTTTATAAACTAAATCAAAACCAGCATTTTCTAAATAGCCTTTAAATTTTCGATTTACTCCAATTAGTTCATCATCACATCCACAAGCCATATATATCTTAGGAAAAACAATAGTATTGTCTTCTTTTTTTTGCCTGAATTAAATTTTCCAAACAAACTTTTGGATTCTTATCACTCAGATATGCTTCATCAATATCACCAAAACAACTATCTTCACCCATTACACATCTTGATTCATCGTGAACTGGTAATTCGAAAATATTTAGAGCACTTGATAAAGCTGCAATATATCCAAAATTTTGATAATATTTCAACCCATTTCTTAGAGCACCAAATCCACCCATTGAAAGTCCGGCAATAAAAGTATCATCCCGACGATTAGATAAATGAAACATCCTTCTAGTAACTTCAATAAGTTCAGTTCCAATAAATATACCGAAGTCATTGTTCTTTACTTCTTGATCCACATAAAAAGAATTATCACCAGACGGCATGACTACAACTAAGTTCTTTGCTTCTGCCCATTCTTGTATTCTTGTTCGTGTTACCCAGTCAGTATAATTTCCTAATAAACCATGTAATAAATATAAAGTTTCATATTCTTTAACTGGTTGACAATTTCCTTTAAAAAGAAATTTATCAACCGGTAATATTACATTCATTGAAACTGTTCTTTTTAAACTTTGAGAAATAAAATTTACTTGTACTAATGCCATAATAAAACACCCCTTTACTCTTTTTAAATCTCATCAATTGACATATCTGTTTTATAATTATTTAAAACGTAATCATAAATATAAGCAATTTCACTAATTGGTATTGTTATATTATACTGATTAGCAATCGCTTTAAAGCTAATTCTAACTCCATTGATAAATTCTTGATTATTTTTTTCAAAATCAACAATATTAATATGTGAAACTATCTCTTCTTTTTTTATTAGACGTTCAATCAAACAACAAAGATGAATATTCAAACCAATAATAGTTTTTGCTAAAAAAGTAAAAACTTCCAATTATATAAAATGGATCTTTTCATAATTTTCAGATATTATATAAAATAAAAAAACACTAGACTAATAGCCTAGTGTCGCATCATCTAACTCAGTTTTATTTACAAGATATTTGCTAGAAAGAGACTTATCATCAGCCACTACCATAAGTGGATTCATTTCATCTGTTTCTACAAAATCTTTATCATATTTATAAAAATATAATCTTAACATCATCATCGCTAAGATGTGATATTGTTTTTCTTCATTAGTTAGTTCCTCATAATTTTCAAAGTAAATATCTTCAATAGGTACTAAGTACTCAAATTTGTACAATTTACTTTGTTCTAGATAATTATCAATGATTTCATCATCGTTATCTACGTAATTAAAAAGATGTCCAAAGAACTCTGGACCATACTTAACTCTTTCTAATATCTCATTATTCATTAATTGATCATCAAAAGCATAACCTTTAAATGAATAATCATTTGAGAATCTATTTTTTAGATAGGGTTTATATTTGCCTTCATCAGGAATATCAACCTTGTTACCATTAACATACATTTCTATTTCTTTATCAAATTTAAATGTTAATCCATATTCCTTTAAATAGTTTGAAAAACTATTTTCTTCTGTTAATAATTCTAACAGACTTAATCCATCATTATCAGTATCTTTTAATCTTCTAGATATACTATAGAAAGGCACTTTATCAATATTTCCTTTAAAATTTCTTTTTACAATATTGAAATAGCATTCATATAAATCATCAATATATAGTATTTGATGATCTTGTTGAAACATATAGTAACCTGAATCTATAGTATCTAAAATAACCTGTTCATTAAGATCTAATTCATTACATAATGAATCTAAGATACTTTGATATGATGTAGTATTTAATTGCATTGTTTCACCTCCGTCAAAGCAATAAAAATTATTCTTAATTTATTTTTATTAATTTATTCTTAATTTTATTAATAATATTCATTATAGTATTCTCAATACTAATACTTATTTTATTAGTTGTTTTTTTAATAGTTATTATGTATATATAAGATAAAATGTAACTAAACAAATAAGTAATTATTCCAAATAAAAAAACAAGTAATAGTACATATTTATAAGACAGTAATTGATATATATATAGCCACACTATCGGTTTAAAAATATCTCTAACTAAAATATTTTCGTGTATCATGTATATGTATAATGTTGAAGAAGAAATATTA
Organism: Erysipelatoclostridium sp. MSK.7.34; assembly: GCF_019041935.1. Taxonomy (NCBI): domain Bacteria; kingdom Bacillati; phylum Bacillota; class Erysipelotrichia; order Erysipelotrichales; family Coprobacillaceae; genus Thomasclavelia; species Erysipelatoclostridium sp. MSK.7.34. The sequence goes on along the minus strand of NZ_JAHPYJ010000011.1, from coordinate 12,698 downwards.
GTAATTAATTTTGTATTTACTTTTAAATTTTTAAAAATATTAAATAAACAAATACCTATTACAATCATAAATGGATTTATAGTAACAGCCCATCTTAACATCTTATTAGATAACTGAGGAACGTAAAATCCGATGATATTTGTTCCTAATAAAATCAAAAACATTAAAAGAATAGAAGAAAATAAGAATAGCTTATTTGCTCTATGATTTTTTGAAAAATTATTAAGATATATTTTTAGATATCCTACTATGAAATATAATATTACGAATCCAATAAATGGAGTATAGAAATATACACTACCAGCAAAAAATGCAATAATTAGATACATAATAGTTATTGTAATTAATAAATAAAAATAGTTTTCTTTACTAATATTTAAAATAATTATATTAAGTAGTGGATGTACCAAATAAAGAATTATATAACAGCCAACAAACCAATTATTATTGAATAAAATTGGTAATAAACTTTTTACTATTAATGAAATATTTAGTGGAGCACCAAATAGTTTAAATACAATAAGACATATTACCGATATCAAAAAACTATCAATAATTATATTAACTATTTTTTTAAGATTTATCCTATTGCTCCCAATTAAAAACCAAGCAGAACATATTACAAAAATAATATTTCCTTGTTGACCTAAATTTCTAATCACTATAAGAATAAAATTTATGATTATTTTAGTAGAACTATTTAAGTCAATAAAGCTAGGTAATTCTTGATTTCCATAGAATGGTACAGAATGACTAAGTATAATCAAAAACATTGCTGTTACTTTTAATAAATCGATACCATTATTTCTTTCTGATTTTATTTTTTTTATATTCATAACAAAAATTCATAATCTTTTGTTTTCATAATTATGCCCCCTTGAAATAATCTTTTTATAGTTTTTTTTCTTTTAATACGCGAATGAATTTTTTATACTTCATTAAGAAAGTTAAAGATAGTTCATTATCAACCATCTTTGGCCAGTACCAAACATTATATATCAATTGACTTATTATTTGTGCTATTCCCAATCCAATAATTCCCAAATTAAAATATTTTAAAAATATTAACGATAACAAAAGACATACCATTGCTGAAAAAAGAAATGACTTATAATAGATTAATCTATTAGTTCCTGCTAAATAACAAGCATAACAATCTCTATATTTCAATAAACCCTGATAAATACAAAGAAGCACTAATACAAGAATATTAAATGACATTTGTGGTCGTATGTATTTCAAAATAGGAACAATAATTACTATAACTGCCATCGATCCCATTACATATAATAATTCAAATGCAATAAGTGAAAATGAAAATATTCTCTGTGAATACTCTTTTTCCCTTCGTGCGTATGCTTCTTGTAGTGCTGGTTGATATACACTAAACAAAGAACCAGAAATTTGTGCAATTGCAGAAAATAATTGTACTATTAATCCAAATTCACCAGTTGCTGTCAAACCTAAATATAAAGAACATAAAATAGTAGTTACCTGATTTGAAATATAATTGGCAATAGAAACAACGCCATCTTTCCACGCATTGTACCATACGACCACAAAAATACTTTTAATATCACTTTTATCGATTTTTAATTTTCTATCAAGGTTCATTTTGATATCATCAATAGAATAGAATGCTCTTTTACATAACACTCTAAAAATGGCTCCATACATAACATAAGCTATTGCTACACCAATTAGATTTAATCCTAAATATAAAAGAACAGCAGTCATAGTAATTTGTACTACTTTGGCTATTGTCCTTATTTTATTTACAGTACCAACTTCTCCTACACCACGCAAAAACGCATCATAATAACCATAAAATAAATTTAAAAAAACACCTATCGCATAAATGATCCATGCATATAGTATATTTATGCTAAATATTTCTTTTGATACGTAGATTATATATATTGTACCTATTGTAGATAATCCTATAAAAGCTATTATGGAAATGAAAAAATATATCAATTGACATGTTTTTATAACTTTTCCTAACAATACATAATTTGTTTTCGCATCTTTATTAGCTTTCATTACTCCTTCCTTTTTTAATTCATCAACGCCACTCCAACAATATGATACATTTCTTGAAAACATTGAATTAAAGCCAAAATCAAATAAAACTGAAATACTTCCCAAGGAAACAAATACATTCCAAAGTCCGTACGTATCTCCGTCTAAGAATAGTACAAGGAATGGGATCATCAAAAAATTCGAAAATAATGATACTATAATGCCCACCCAATTCCATATTACATCATATTTTGTGATTTTTATTTTCATATTTTGCTCCCTTATAAAGATTAGATTTATTGCTGTTCGCTAAATAAGTTTTCATTTTAAACTTCCCATTGAAAAATAAAATAATGTAAACAATAGCCAAAACAAATTGAACATTACTATACATATTATAAAGAATGAACATAGCAAGAGATTGCATTATACATAAGTATATCATCATGTTGAACATTGTCTGTTTCTTTAATACTTTTAGATAAAAGTATTCTGATATCATTCCAAAAAGTGCACTAAAGCCGCCAATCCCTACAACCCCATAATCAGCATAGAAGTAAATAAATCCAGTTGTGCAAAAATTATACAATTTGCCTGAATTATCTATAAATACATTACCGCCCCTAATTAGATCCCATAATATTTGGCCATTAGAGAAAAATTTTAAGGTATTATGGAATACAATTTCATAAACAGTATTAAAAATATTGTATACGCCATAAAAGGTTACTTGTCCTATACCTTCTAAAGGTACAATACGAGAATCATTTAGTTTTTGTGAAAAATTTGGGAGCGTACCTACGATATATCGATACATTGATGCAAAAAAACTTTCAGATTGCTGGTTACTACCTGAACTTCTTAATACAGTCGATAAATATATTACAAAAATTATTATTAAAAATATAATTATAATTTTTTTCTTTTGCTTTTTATCAATTACATTTCTTTTACCATTATTTAGTATAAGCAATGAAGAAATAATGCATATTATTGGGTAAACAAATGCCATTCGTTCGCCATAAGCAAGAAAAAACAATATATCTAGAAATATTGTAAGTAAAAGTAGTTTCTTTTTTCGTTCACTAATAAATTCTATACATGAAACGGGTAAAGAAATAAAAAGAAATGGAATTGCAAAATATGAGTGAAGAATAACTATTAATGTTGATCTAACTGCATTTAAAGAATCAGAAGCCACATAGCGTAGTGTATATAAAGAATTACCTTGCAGTAAGTATCCTATCGATGGTATTGCATATATGAATTCAATAATAATAGAAATAATTACGCATTTGATAAGAATATTGTATATATGATTCCATTTCTTAGCTTCTAAATTTTTAAATTGATACATGGAACTAGATCCAATGTTTCCTGAAACATTTCTAGAAACAATTCTTACGAATATTGTTCCAAAATTAAAAAATAGAATTCCAACTAGGATATAATCAAATACTATAGTATCAACATCATATATTCCAAACAACCTAAGAGAATAAAATGAAATTAAAATACAAAATGCACCATTAAATATCATAATAGGATTGAAAAAATTTTTTTCAGTAATATAAGAAAAAAACATAAAAAATAGCATAACCATTAATAAAAAAACTATCACTTGTTTTCCTCCTTCAAATTGTACATTTCATTTTTAATAATTTGATAAAACTTCTCTTTTAGCACATTAAGATTAAAATCTTTAGAAATTTGCAAACTAGAATTTCCAAATTTTTCACACATTTCATTATTATCAAATAAAATAGAGACGGCATCTATCAATCCAACTTTATCATCTATATCACAATATAAAGTATTATAATTATTAGTAAACTCATTAACTCCGCCACATCTTGTAGTTACTATAGCACAGCCACATGCCATTGCCTCTAATACGGTTAATCCATATCCTTCTGATTTACTAGTACATAGAAACAGTTTAGTATTGTTCATTATGGTGCTTACCTCACTAGGATTAGCATTTTGCGTATATTTGATCCATTTTGGCCAATCATCTGGCCTTTTAGGAGTACCAAATAGATGAGCCTCAAGTAAGGGATATTTTTCTTTTAGACTTAATAAAACATCTATACCAATTTTTGAGCCTTTTAAAACGTTATTGTGATATAGCATTGAAATAGTATAATTATTTCTTTCTTCGAATGGCTTGATTTCATTGAAAATATTTGAATCAATTCCATTTGGAAGATATTCAACATTAGAAGTAGAATACTTGTTAATTATATTTTTTAGCCATTTAGACACTGTTATTTTTTTCATATTGAAAGAATATGTATTAAATAACTCTTCTTCGCTAATCTCCCAATTTTCATACCCTTGAATAAAATATAATTTTGTACTTTTATATTTATTAATAGAATTTATAAATATAGCTGAACGAGCAACTGTAGCTATATAAATATGTGAAGAAGGTAATAGTTTTTCATCAAAATTAGCAATGGTTTTTTGAACAACTCTTTTATCTAAATCAAACCATTTTGGTCCTTTTTTTGCCATTATATATCTTAGCCATAAAACAATTTGTCTTGGAATTCCTTTTGAATTTTTACCATCACATCCATTATAAATAATGCAAACATTTAATCCTTTATTAACAATATAGTTAGAATATTCATATACCATTTTATATCCCCCAACTATTTTATTCGTTGGCATAGGTAATATAAAAACGACATCATACTTTTTTTCCCATTTTGTTTTTTTTGAAATCATTTATACCCTCCTTTATATAACTAATTTTATTTAATTTATCTTGCTCATAGAACACGACATAAAAAAAATGTTTTGTAAATTGTAAAACACTTATTAAATTACTAATTTTATATTTTTGATTATAATATAGCCTATTTCTAGATATATAATAATGTCTAATACCACTGTGCGTTGCATAACCATTTTTAAAATTATTACCTAATTGTTGATTTAATATGGCATTATTAATACGACATATTTTTTTTCCATTTTTTATTATTTGTGTGCATAAATCTAAATCCAATCTATCTATAAAGTAATTCTTATCAAAAGATATTTCTCCGTAATCTGAAAGTCTTAGAATGGTACCTGAAGTAATACACCATTTAATCATTTCAAATTCTAAATCATTTGTATTTTTTATTTTTGAATTTTCTTCAACGTTAATAACACATATCTTTGGACAATAAATAGTAGCTAATTGATTATTTTTTATAATGAAATTAGACATTATTTGTAAATCCGTGTGGTTGATTCGACTATCTTGATCTAACAGCATAATATATGGGTAATTTTCCTTTTTTGCAATTATACACATTTCATCACATGCAACGCCCAATCCGTTATTCTCACCTGAGGCTATAATTTGAATATTTTTTTCAAAAAAACATAAATCACTATTAGGTGTATTATCATATATATATATTTTATTGAACCACTTACTCAATTTTTTTATATTTTCTGTATCATCTTCAGTGGGATGGAATGTTGTAATTCCAGCACAAATATTTAAACTAATATTTTTATTATTTTCCATCAATTTTAACAACTCCTTCATAATACTTTGAAGAATAATCAATTGAGTTATTCATCCATTTTTTTGGAGCAAGAATAACTTTTTCTGAATACTCACCCAAGTACGCTCCCCACCATGAAAAAGAACTATTGGATATAATATAATGGTTACACTTTGTTAAAAGGAACATACCCTCGACATCAGACATATTTTCTATATATGTGGAAGGTATGTTTAATTCCAATCCTTTAGCTCTTTCAATATCATCAGCGAAAACAAAAAAATAAGCATCAGGAAATTTTTCTTGAATTACTTGTATTGCTTGTAAAAAGTATTCTTTTGTGCATACATTATGTACATTACTTTTTAAATAATCATCTTGCAACCTGATACTAATTGCAACTGAACAAGAGCAATTTACAATACTGGAATAATATTCTTTTGCATTTTCCGATATATATTTGTCATCCAAAATAAAAATTTTTTTAATATAATCTTTATTTTCATGAAAATATTCTTCAGCTAAAAAATAGCCGTATACATCTACGACTTTCTTTTTTGAATTCGGAAATCCATAATAATCAGAATCAAAAGAATAATAATGTCCCATTTTGGCAAAGAATTTATACCATTTTTTCCCCATTTGCTTTCGTTTACCAAAAATATATTGAATCAAATGATAACTTTTTTGAGAAAGGCGCAACTGTTTATATTTAAAATTATCATAATCTTTATAAAACTCTATATTGTTATCTAACTTAAATTTTTGAATGGAACAAGGTCTTATTTTATAATTATGATATGAAGTATTGTCTATATATAGTTTTTTGTTTATTTTTTTAGCCAATATAGCTGAATAAGCGACTTGAGACATTTGATTTCCTAATCCGCCTATTAATCGTAGAAGTATCATCCTATTTCCTCCTTTGTCGTACAGAAGTTATTACATATATGGGTAAAATTTTCATAATCAGCATTTTTATAGTTTTCTTCATTCTAGTTTTAAAAGGAATGGTTTTTTTTATGGCTTCATCAAGATTTCTACATTCATCAAGATATTTAATAAAATTGTCATAGTATGGAGATTTTTGATTTTTAAATATAATTGATTTATTTCTAGAAACAATATCATTAATAGTTTTTGATTTATATTCAAAATTTCTCAAATTATTGAATAATTCAAATTCATTAATTCTATCATTTAAAAATATAATTGCATTATTACCATCTATAGAAAAAAACTCTTTATCATCTTCCAATCCCCAATAATCTCCTACTAGTATGTCTGCTTTAATAGAATCTAATTTATACTTACACGAATAGCATGATTCGTTATTTAAAATATTGAAAGCATCAAAATACGAAGTATTTTCCCATAACTCTTTTTCTATAATATTGTTATCATTGGATAAATAAAAATAATCTTTCCCATTATATTTTTTTCTTAATTGAATATTATTAAAATCTTTTGTATACTTATTCAAAAATTTATTATGAACTTTAGTACTTGTTGGTCCATGACATGCTAATGCTACAAGTAGTAAATTAGGGTATTTTTCAGAGAAAGCATTACTTAATGCCGTAATAACACAAGGTAATCCTATAACTAGAACGAGATTATTATTTTTCAGTTCTTTTTCTAACAAAGCAATATTTGGGTTAGAAGACTGACAATATTTTACTCCACGTATTTTAGCTAAATCTTTAAAGTCATTTACACATATATATTTTGTTGATTTAAAATCTTCACTATATGCAACTCCAAAAACACATCCATTATTTTCTATAACATATTTAGATAATGCATCACAAAATCCACCACTAGTAGATTTTATTCTATCATTTTTAAATTTATATTTTCCTGCATATGCTCTCATGCTATCTATTTGGTTACTTTCTAAATCACTATTAGCTATGCATTTTTTTTGGCATTGTAAGCAATTTATACATTTATTTTTATCAATTTTTGCATAATAAAAACCCTCGTTATTTTTTTGATAGAATATTGCTGAACTTTTACAAACATTAGCACAAACGCCGCAATTAATACATTTTTTGTAATCGTTCGAAGGACTAATCATCTTCTTCACCATTATGTAAAGCACCTTCTAAATAATTTATAGAGCTCTTATTATAGGAACTTAATTTCTTATTTATTTCAAAGTAATCAATATATTTATAGTGAAAAGCATTTTGTAACCCTGATTTCTTAACTATTTGATTACTTAATCCAAAGAAATTCAGTAATGTTGTTTTTCTATCATCTTCACCATAACTAAAAAATACTTTATTAAAAATAATAGAAAATGCAATTGCATGAAACGAATCTGTAATAACATATTCAGCATTTTTTATTAAACCTAAAAACTCCCTTGGACCAATACCATTTGGAATCTGTTTTATTGATGAACTTAAATCATTTTCCCATCCTGGTGAAGTTATGCATATCAATTCTAAACCTAGTTTGTTGGCAAGTTCCTCACATTCAATCGATCTTTCTTTCTTTTCTCTTTGAATTAAATAAGCGAATATATATTTCTTCTTAGTTTCTGGTTCTTGTACAACAGTATCCCATTGTGTTCTATTTAGAAGCATAACAGGATCGCATACTATATTAACATTTTCTATTCCAACAGATTCAATCAGATTCTTTGCTCCAACTTCTCTTACAGAAATTGCTTTATAATCCTTAATTTGGTTATATAGTTTTTGTTTTGAAGTTTCTAATAAATTTAAAACTTGCATACTAGCCGCATAAGATATACATTTGTTCTTATTCTTTACAAAATCCAAAAAATATTCATCTGTGCAGTAATCCATATTCCATACCTGGTCGCTTCCTGTAATGTAAAAATCATAAACATCACCGATTTGGTGAATATTTGATTTATTATAGGTAGATGTATGTGGTATGTCTGAAATAAACTCATTAAATTTCTTAATAGTATTCTCATATTGCATAGAATAGGTTCCATTATTTTTAGATGATTTCCATCTTTGAAAGTGATTTAAAATAAATTCTTTTTTCTTAGAATATGGCCACTTTATAAAAACAATCCCTTTATTTCTTAAAAATCCACCACCACTTACTCTATCAAAATCTATTTGCTCTGAAATGAATCCTTTATTATTTAAAAAGTTGGTCAACGCATACGCTTGAAGTTGGCCACCATAATTGTAGTTTTTGTGATATATAGTTATTATTGCTATTTTATTCATGATTTCCTCCATTTTATATAGTATTTATATCGCCATAAGTCTTAACGCCTTAGTACATTAAATGCATAATTCAAGTAGTAATATAAACTTTTTATTATAGAAAAGTTATGATATCTTCGATATACATTCCACTGTTTTTTTGCTGCGCTTACTTTATTCCCGCTCAATGATGTAGAATTAATTCTATAATAAGCAAGAACATCATTTATACCATAAGCAACATATCCTCTTTCCAATACACTTATCCATGTACATTGATCTTCTGCATGAGAAATATTAGGCATTTCAATAGTTCCAACTTCTTCTATATTAATAACAACCGTCAAACAACCTATGATAGTGTTTTTTAATATATCATTTTTTTTCATTTTTTTTGGTACAGAAATAACAGATTCAACCTCCTGAGGTGTTGTTATAAATTTTGCATATGAAGAATATGTAATATAATAATCATTTTTTTTCATAAATAAAATTTGGGTTTCTAATTTATTTTTTACCCATATATCATCACTATCTAAAAATGCAACAAATGCTCCTCGTGCTTTTGATAAACCGATATTTCGCGCATTTGATACTCCGCCATTTTTATTTAATGATACTAATTTAATTCGTGAATCCGCAAGTATATAATCATTAACTAATTTAGATGTTTTATCCGTAGAACAGTCATCAATTATAATCATTTCCCAATTTTTATACGTTTGATTTAGTACACTTTCAATTGTTTCTGCAATATACTTTTCACTATTGTAAGCTGGGGTTATTATTGAAACTAATTCATCCATTTCATTTAACCTCACTATCCTTTTTTGTTGTTCCAGTACCACCTTCCACAACACCATCATGTTTGAGAACAGAGGCTATTGTGCCAAAAAAACACTTTACATCAAAACTAAGTGATAAATTAGAATAGTATTCTCCATCAAGTTTTGCTTTAACATCTATCTCTAATTCATCTCTACCATTAATCTGTGCCCAACCAGTAAGTCCAGGTGTTACATCATTAGCATGATATTTATCTCTTTCTGCAATCAAGTCATCTTGATTCCATAGTGCAGGACGAGGTCCGATAATTGACATCTTTCCTGCAAAAATGTTGAATATTTGGGGTAATTCGTCTAAAGATGTTTTTCTTAAAAATTTACCTGTTTTAGTAATAAACTGATCTGGATCCTTTAACATATGTGTAGGCATATCACTAGGAGTATCCGTTCTCATAGTTCTAAATTTATAGATTTCAAATAATTTTTTATCTTTACCCACACGTTTTTGTTTGAATAATACTGGTCCTGGTGAATCTAATTTAATAGCTATTGCTAATAAACCTAATACTGGACTTAGTACAACAATAGCTCCACCACTTAAAACAATATCAATTCCTCTTTTTAGTAGTAGATACTTCTTTTGTTTATCTGTCATTATTTTCCCCTCCATATTTACTCAAATTAAAAGATGGTTATATTTGAGTACCATCCTCAATAATTCGATTCATTTCAATTTCTTTATTCATTGTTATTAAACAACGACTACCTATACTTGCATATTTGTTGATTCTTGTATTAGGGCGAATCACTGTTCCTGTATTAACAAGAACACATTCATCAATTTGAGCACCGTGATTGATAACCACACTTGATGCCAAAATACAACAATCTCTAATAACTGCATTGGCTTCTATTACGGAGTAGGGGAATAGCACACAACCTACCCCTACAGATGCATACTTAGACACAACACTTGAAGGATGTTTTAATATAGGTAATAAATAGCCAATTTCTTTGGCTTGTAAAAGCAGTTTGCTTCTTATTTGGTTATTACCTAGTGCAATATGAATATGAGTATATTCAGGATAATAAGAACTTATTTCGTCAATAGAACCAATTACTTCACATTCATTGATTGTTTCATTAATTTGGTTATCATCAAGAAAAGAAATCTTATCAAACATATTCATATCTCTTGCAATATCTAAACAACATCTGCCATGTCCACCTGCTCCTACTATTAATAAATTCACTTCTTCACTCTCCCTTAAAAGAAACTTGGTTCTTCACCAAATTGCTTCTTATAGTCTTCTTGCCAATCTTCATTAATTTCTTTTGGAATTAAGTTTATGATGATTTGATTGTTAAAAGCTTTAATAGATGTAATAGAATAGTTGTTTGTTAATTGCTGATAAGCCTCTTTACCATTTGTATATTGGTATTGTTTATCATCAATAATACATATCACTTCTGATTCTATTTTTTCTAATATTTTAGTCACTCTTTATACCTCCTTTTTGAACATAAAAAAACAGGTTCATCGCCTGTTTTAGTCATATTTATGAGGTAGAAGATACAATTCCCCCTTACCCCAAATAATCTAGACTTTATGTTCAGAACTAATGTGTTATCAAGTTAACCTGAGTAACACTTAATTCTTGCTTATAAGTTCAACTCCTAGAATAATCTTTCTATCAAAGAAAGGTAAATCTAGTTGTGCTGTACAATGATGTTTCATGACTCTAACGATATAATCTTGATAATGTAGTAGGGGACCTTCTACAATAACTGTCTTCCCATTTTCTTGGTAACCAACAGATACTCTAGCGACATTATCTTTATCTAATACATTATTAAAGAACTCTATTTCTTTTTCTCTTAAAGCAGATACTTCAGCATTCTCTAATTGTTTAATCAGTCCATCATTCTTATCTTTCATAGACAATAAAAGATCATTAAAATCATTTTGTTTTAAATCTGACTTTACAAAGATATAGTTATCAAACATATCCTTAGTAGTCTTTTTCTTTGCTTGCCTATGAAATACTTCAGTTTTAGGAATAAAGGCAGTAAGTTCTTTTCTTTGATTCAAATTAGATAGTATTTTATTAGTTTTATTACTGAATACATATAAGACATACCAGTTCATCTTAATAATCAATCGCAATAAGTAGTTTTCCAGTAAGAATTTCTGTATCTAATGTTGCAAATCTTCTATATTTATCAACTTTTTTGATCATATCTTCTAAACCTACTAAAGGACCATCAGTTGGCACAAATCTTCGATCCACTATAACTCCTTTTGTATGTTTGACCGTATCAGTATTATCTAATAACTTTTCTAGTAAAGACTGCTCTTCACTAGTTAATGGATATGTATCTTTATACTCAAGTAAATCCACTAATCCATTAATCGTTTTAAAATACTCTTTAAATTGTTCATCAAAAGCTTCTTTATCAAGATCACTCTTGATAAATACATAGTCAGGATATATTTCCTTAACTATAAACTCAGCTGTTTCCCCTCTACCAAAACATCTTTCACTTTTAGGTATAAAGGCATTCATGTTCACTTGTTTGTTTAAAGTACTAACAAGTTTTTTAGTTCTACCAGTTTTGCATCTGGCTACGTACCAATACATTGTTACCTCCAACCCTTCCATTTTCGCAGAACACTATATTCTACGAAAAAATCAGAATCTTAAAAGAATATCAATTTATTATTGCTATCTCAAAAAGAATAAATATTTCATTTATCGTTAATTTTGGATAAAATGATTAACACAAATAAATTTATTATGATGAAAATAAGAATTGATTAATTTTATCTAACGATTTTCAAATATTTTTTCATTATTAATTTGTTTTTTTAAACACATCGAACTATAAAAACATTAGTTATTTACTGTTAAAATCATCAGATAAAACAGACTATTATCTTAATAGCTCAAATACCTGATAATTACTGTCAATTCGTCGCTTTTTTATTTGAAACAACAACAATTTATGATATAATTCGGTTCGTAGAATATAGTGTTCTGCGAAAAATAAAAAAAAGCGCTTATTTATAGTAATTCACTATAATTGAGCGCTTTTTCTATATGTATATTTTCCTGTTTATTCAAGGACGTTTATAAATCACAAATTCCTTTATTTTCTCCATAAACACTATACCAGTCTTGATT
>NZ_JAHPYJ010000090.1:0-302 GCF_019041935.1 Erysipelatoclostridium sp. MSK.7.34 | reverse complement strand
AGCAACTGACTTGTAATCAGTAGGTTGAGGGTTCAAGTCCTTTAGCCGGCACCATGATGGAGGAGTAGCGAAGTGGCTAAACGCGGCTGACTGTAACTCAGTTCCTTTGGTTCGGTGGTTCGAATCCGCCCTCCTCCACCATTCATTGGGGTATAGCCAAGCGGTAAGGCAACAGACTTTGACTCTGTCATCTCCCTGGTTCGAATCCAGGTACCCCAGCCATTAATAATGACCCGCTAGCTCAGCTGGTAGAGCATCTGACTTTTAATCAGAGGGTCAGGCGTTCGAATCGCCTGCGGGTC
>NZ_JAHPYJ010000089.1:0-312 GCF_019041935.1 Erysipelatoclostridium sp. MSK.7.34 | reverse complement strand
ATTTAGAAAGTTTACTAAAATAAGAACAGTATTCCCAACAGATGAAAGTTTATTTTATCTTGAGCTAAAGCATTGAGTCCAACTGCATATTTTAATTCTTTAAAGGTAGTTTCAATTCTCTATCTCGTCTTGTATATTTTTTTAATTTTTTCTAATGGAAATTCATCTCTATCTAAATTTGTGGTAATACATTCATAAGTATTATAACTATTAATTATATAAAATTATATATGTCTTTTTGACTATCTTTTTATATTTTCTTAAATGTCCGCAAAGCCTTATTTTATAGGCTCTACGGGCATTTTGCTTTTG
>NZ_JAHPYJ010000088.1:0-315 GCF_019041935.1 Erysipelatoclostridium sp. MSK.7.34 | reverse complement strand
AGATCAGATCATCCTGCCCGTTGTTCTCGCTCCATGTCGGCATCAGTACTCTGTCTACCGCATTGTCATCTGTTACTGTACATGTCACTGTATATCCGCTTCGGCTCACGTTTGTTATCTTCGCATTGCTTATTACCGGTGCTTCATTTGCCCCCGGTACTGTCGCCGTCAGCTCTACCTTGCTTACTTTTCCTTCGCTGTCATAAGCATATATATCAGTATGATATTTTCCGCTGTCATTTTTGTGGTTTGATGTCTTTACTTCTATTGTATATGTATTTCCAGTCCTGTTGGCTGTATACCAGATCAGATCAT
>NZ_JAHPYJ010000087.1:0-317 GCF_019041935.1 Erysipelatoclostridium sp. MSK.7.34 | reverse complement strand
CTTATCGCATTAGACTGTTCTCGAAAAGTGGGCTGTCACGATTCTTTGAAGAGATTGATTCTTATCAACAAATATATTCGGAAATTCAGCAATAGTATCAAAAACAAGAGAATTCTTAAGCAATCATTAGTTTGCGTATAACTGGAGAGAGTGCGGCTATTCAAATAAAAAATTATATTGAGTCACATTCGTATTTAGAAAATACGGATATAATTCTATTAGTGATTTCTGATCATGAATACTTGCTAAGAAAAGTAAATCAAATACAAAAAAACAAAGGATTGTGTGTGAGGTAGGGACTTATAATCAAGAATTAT
>NZ_JAHPYJ010000010.1:0-105560 GCF_019041935.1 Erysipelatoclostridium sp. MSK.7.34 | reverse complement strand
GCATAATTTTTTTAAAACTAAATTTAAACGTGTCCAGAAAACTGGGTACACATCACAACCAACTAGAAGGGTTCACTACATTTAATGGGGCTGTCTTTATATTATCAATAATCTATATCTACCCTTATAAGTTTTAGAACATCATAATAGAGATAAATCAATTTTAATCTAATAAATATAAATATTTATCAATTTAGCGTATTTTTAAATCTTGCTAATACTAGATGGCTAATTTAAAAAATATTAATTTTTTTAATATTTTATTTTTCGCTTAGACTATTAGCCTTACTTTTCTTTCTGTTACATCCTATTACGATACTTCCTGACATCATAAGTGTGACCGCTAAGACACCTATATTATTAATATCACCTGTTTGTGGCACCTTACTAGAATTAGAAGAATTTGTATCATTATTTGTCTTATCTACTGGTTTATTTTCTGGTATAACTATTCGTTCTATTACATCAATTGTAATTGTCTTAGTTGATGAAGCACCTTGTTTATCTGTTACTTTATAAGTTACATTATATGTTCCTTCCTTATTTGTATTTACATCATTTGCTGCAATATTTGCTTCCGTTAACTTGATTATTCCATCTTCATTATCATATGCTGTCACATCTTTCAGTGGATCAAATGTATCTCCCACTGTCAGTACTTTATCTTCTGCCACAATTGTTGGTACTTTATTAATAACAGCGGGTGGTACGTTATTCTGTACAACTTCTACGTCTACAAATTTGCTTGAATAATCCGTCTTTTTATCGAAATTCAACTGTTCTGTAAAAATCGATAATTTATATTCTCCTGAACTAAATGATTTAGAATTCAATCCAATTTGATTTAAATCAATCGTCATTGTTCCTACATTTACTTTGTCTAGATTATCTTTTATATTCCCATAATACATAACATTATTATTTTCATCTTGAACTACAACACTCAAGTATTTTCCGTTTCCTATTGCTTCAAAATCAAAAGTTATCTTATCACGTTCGGTCTTAATATTTTCTATATTTAATTTTTGTTTATCATCAAGTAATGTTAATTTAAACTCATTTGTCTTACTATCGTTGACTGCTTTAATACCAATAATCTCTTTTTGATTATGACTTTTAACCAGCATAACTTTAGAAGTGTCTATGTTCATTGCTGGACGCATACTTTGTACTGTGTACATATTTCCATAATTTAATCCTCCAGCACAATTTGCACCATATACACTGTTACTATTTAACACAAATACAGGATGATACCGCATTCCATTTTCCATTGGCTTTGTCCAATGTTCCTCATATGAACGTATTAAATAATTTTTATCATCAGAACTAACACGACTTTTATCTCCAGTATGTAATCCAAGAGGTGCTTGATTTCTATTAAATGGAACACTGCTAAAACCATAACACTTATTGGTAAGCTCTTGTATACTTAAAGGAAACCATTTACTAGCAGTCATTTCTGTAGTACCTAATTTTTCCAAACCAACCGCTACATTTTGTGCATCTTCACTACTTTTTGAAGAAAAAATAATGCCCTCATTTTCAATTGACGAAAACTTATTTTTCATTTCATCTTCCATATTAGTCTTTAAATCACTTTTGTCCCATTCATAGCCTTTTTGCCAATATATAGGAGTTTCCCCTGGCTTTACATTACTATAATCAAAACCATAATCATTTTCACGATACCAAAAACTAGTTCCAATAGTCTTATCAGAGAACAAAAACATAGTACTATTTGCATTCTTACTAAAATCCTTATTATCTGAATCTAGGAGTTGCCATTTCAATGCTGAACCATCCGTATCTTCTCCATAGTAGATATAATCACCTTGCCAATTATCCTCTAAACTCTCTGTATAAATCGGGTCAAATAGTCCCCCACGTTGAGACTGTATCATTGACATAACATTCTGATGAACCAGCGTATTCTTTTCTAAAGCAAATACTGTATAATTATTTCCAATAATATTTATAAGTCCTACTACAAAAGATAATCCAACTATTAATATTCTTTTTAAATACAACATTCAGTTTCTCCTTATTTTAAATCAAATCTAAAATTTTTATTTTCTTTAAATATTCTTCAAAATGTTTTTGCATTGTACAATAAACTTTTCGAACAGGGCAAGTTTCTGTAGCAAATCTGCTACAATATTTATCTTCCTCAAGACAACTGTTAATTCTTATCGTTGGCTCAAATATATCTATAATGCTAAAAATACTTATATCCTTTGGGTGTTTTTTTAATTTAAATCCTCCCTGTATCCCTGTAGCAATGCTAATTATTTCATTATCACTTAGTTTCTTCCCGATTTTAAATACTGTACTTTGGGGAATCCCAAGTGTTTCTGATAATTCTTTCGACTGGACAATATCCTTTTTTATAGCGATATATAGAACTATTCGTATTGCATAATCAGTAGAAACCTTCAACTGCACCTCGTTTTCCTCCTTCCTTTCTAACTTAACCGATGTTAGGTTAGTTTCAAAATCCAGAAAAGTACAGCTATCTTTCCGATGGAAAATAAAGTAGACATTATTTTCCACTTTATATATAATAATTAATAGAAAAATACAGTTATATTTTTATGTGTTTCTAGCATAATTATTGGAAATAATACACGGAAATAAAAGTCTACCATGTTTGTCAATCGTGGATAAAAAAATCTACCTTATTTTACAAATACTTCTATTTTTCTATTCTTTTTTTAATTCATACCGATTTACCCAATTAGAAAATGTCGTATGATTGGTACTTAACCGTCTTGCACACTCTCTTTTGCTTATCTGTTTTTCCTTATAACACAAATAAATCTCTTCAAAATTTTCTGGATAAGGTAATTGAGGGCGTCCAAATCTGACCCCTTTTTCTTTTGCAGCCTTAATCCCTTCTGCTTGTCTTTGTTTTGTATTTTCTCTTTCTATTTGTGCGACATACGACAATACCTGCAATACTAAATCAGCAATGAATTTTCCTGTAATACCATTAACTTGATTTCTAGTATCTAAAAGTGGAAAATCTAACACAATTATCTCCACTTCTTTCTTCTTTACCAAATATCGCCATTGTTCAATAATTTCATCATAATCACGTCCTAATCGATCAATAGATTTAATATAAAGTTCATCACCTTTTTTTAGTTTTTTCACCAATTTCTTATAACCTTTTCGATTAAAATCCTTACCAGATTGTTTATCGATGAACATTTGTCTAGTACCTAATCCAATTTCTTTCATCGCAAATTTTTGTCTATCAATATTTTGATCTTTGGTTGATACACGGATATAAGCGTATTTATTCATTCACATTCCTCCTTATAAGAAAATAATACTTAGAGAATAAAAAAATGTATATATCTATTTAGAAATATACATTTAATCAAATATAAATGAAATTTTATAATTACAAACAAGTATTCTCTATTTATCAACAATATTATTCATTTTCTATACCTCATAATATTGATTAACATAGATACTTCAGCACAATAAAAATACATCCAAAAATTGCTTTTGATGCAAATCATTGAGATGTATTTTTGTTATTTCTATTTAGCAGTTAATCCAGCCATTGTTATATAATTATAAGGTTGATTAAAATGTGGCAAGAAGAAGATATCAAGCAATGCCAATTTATCAATTGTCAAATGCTCTTGAATCGCTAATGAGAACATATGAATTCCCATCGAAATATCATATTTTGATGCCATTTGACACCCTAAAATCCGCCTTGTTTCTTCATCATAAATAATTTCTATCATTACTTCTTGATTTTCTTTTATAAATGCCGGTTTTTGAAGATCACGATATGATACTGAAGTAGCCTTAAAACCTAATTTTTTTGCTTTTGATAAAGTTAACCCCGTTGATACCATCTTTAAATCATAGATACAAATTCCATTTGAGCCTTGAACTCCAATACTTTCTAGTGGTTGACCACAAACATTATGAGCAGCAACAATTCCCGAACGAACTGCATTTGTTGCCAATGCGATATAGTTAACATCATCAATCGTATTATCATAAACAGTCGCACAATCGCCAATTGCATACACATCTTTTAATGATGTTTCTTGTTTTTTGTTTACTAAATATGCCCCGTTAGAATATAGTTTAAGTACATCTTTTCCTAACTCATTATTAGGTTTAAAGCCAACCGCTAAAATAACCATATCTGCAGCATATTCACCTTTATCTGTTACAACTGATTCAACTTTTTGATTACCCTTAATTTCTAAAACAGATTGATTGAATGCCAATTTAATTCCATGTTCTGTTAAATTTTGATTCATTAAATCAGTAAATGAATGGTCATAATACGCTCCAAGGCAAGTATCAGCACAATCAATTAAAGTAACCTCTTTATCACAACGTCTAAATGCCTCAGCCAGTTCTACACCAATATAGCCACCACCAACTACTACAATGTTTTTTAACTCAGGATTATTTAATTTTTCAATTACATCTTGAGCATTTTGATATAATTTTACCATTTGAACATTTTCTAAATCACTACCAGGAATCGTTGGACGCATTGGTAAAGATCCACATGCTAAAATTAATTTATCATAACTTTCTTGATACTCTTTACCGTCCTTACCTTTTGCATAGACAATCTTTTTTTCATAGTCAACATGTTCCACTATCGTTTCCATGTATATAATTGCACCTTTTTCTTCCAATAATTCTTTACTTGAATAAAATAGTCCTTCTGGTCCATCAATTTGTTTTCCGATCCATAATGCCATTCCACACCCTAAAAAACTAATATTGCTGTTTCCATCAAAAACAACTACGTCATCTTCATAGTTATCTAGAATCGTATTAATCGCAGCTGTTCCTGCATGATTTGCCCCAATAACAATAATTTTACTCATTTTTTCAGTCTCCTTATTTTTTATATTATTATCATACCCATCATTTGTATTTATTTACAACTGATATGCACCAAAAAATTAGGAAACTATAACTACTAAAATAAAAAAGAGAGCCTTGCTCTCCTAAGCATCTTTCCACATTAACGCAAAACGTACAGCCTTAGCCCATCCTTCCAGACTTTTTTCACGTCTAGATTTGTTGATCCTTGGAACAAATTCATAATTTAATTTCCAATTATTCTTTATCTCCTCTTTACTAGCCCAAAAACCTGTTGCTAAACCTGCCAAATATGCTGCTCCTAATGCTGTCGTTTCTACAACCTGTGGACGATGAACTTTACAATTTGATATATCACTTTGAAATTGCATTAGAAAATCATTTTGACTTGCCCCACCATCTACTTTTAAACATCTCAACTCAATCCCAGTATCTTCTTGCATTGCTTTTAAAACATCATTAGTTTGATATGCAATAGATTCTAAAGCTGCTCTAATAAAATGTTCTTTACTGCAACCTCTTGTCAGTCCAACAATAGTTCCTTGAGCATAAGGATCCCAATATGGAGCACCCATTCCTGTAAAGGCCGGCACTAAATAGACACCATTAGTATCTTCAACTCGATTAGCATAATCGCTTGACTGAGGTGTACTTTTTAACATTCTAAGGCCATCACGCAACCATTGCATTACTGCTCCGCCAACAAAAACACTGCCCTCTAAAGCATAACTAACTTCATTGTTATCACTTGCTGCAATCGTTGTAATCAATCCGTTTTTAGAATGATATATTTCAT
Source organism: Erysipelatoclostridium sp. MSK.7.34 (assembly GCF_019041935.1). Taxonomy (NCBI): domain Bacteria; kingdom Bacillati; phylum Bacillota; class Erysipelotrichia; order Erysipelotrichales; family Coprobacillaceae; genus Thomasclavelia; species Erysipelatoclostridium sp. MSK.7.34. The sequence goes on along the minus strand of NZ_JAHPYJ010000010.1, from coordinate 99,883 downwards.
TACCAGTGTTCATTAGCAAAAAACACCCTGTTCCATAAGTATTTTTAGCTTCGCCCGGTTCATAACAACATTGTCCAAATAAAGCTGCCTGCTGATCTCCAGCAGCACCCGAAACAGGAATATGTCCACCCAAAATTCCTTCTTTTGTATATCCATAAACGCAACTTGATGGTTTAACTTCAGGCAACATACTCTTAGGTATTTTGAAATATGCTAATAATTCATCATCCCAGCACAGCTGGTGGATATCAAACAACATAGTTCTTGAAGCATTTGTATAATCAGTGACATGAATTTTACCACCTGTTAAATTATAAATCAGCCAAGTATCAACAGTACCAAATAGTAATTTATTTTGATTGGCTAATTCTCGAGCGCCATCGACATTTTCTAGGATCCAAGCAATTTTCGAAGCCGAAAAATATGCGTCAGGAATTAAACCAGTCTTAGCAATAACCATTTCTTCTAAACCATCTTTTTTTAACTGCTCAATCATTGCTGCAGTTCTTCGACATTGCCAAACAATCGCATTATAAATAGGCTCCCCAGTATCTTTATTCCAAACAATTGTAGTTTCTCGCTGATTAGTTATTCCTATTCCTGCAATTTCGTCAGCTTTAGTATTATTCAATGCCATTGCTTCACTGGCTACTGCTAATTGTGAAGACCAAATTTCCATAGGATTATGTTCTACCCAGCCTGGTTGAGGAAAAATTTGTTTAAACTCACGTTGAGCCATCGCACTTATATTTCCTTTTTGATCAAATAAAATACAACGTGAACTAGTCGTTCCTTGGTCTAAAGCCATTACATATTTAGCCATAAAGCTCATCTCCTCCAATCGATTTTGTTGCAACAATATCTATCCCACTATCTAAAATATTAGCAACAATTATTTCATTCATACTAATTGGGGCTTGTACTTCGATTTCCTTTAGTATCTGTATACATTCAAAAATTTTATCTTTGGCAATTCCCCCATTACTCTTAACACTTAACATATAAGGACTATTTTTCACTCTAATTGTCGTTGTTAGAATTCTAGTAGGATTAGAAATTTCTGCTAGTGCATATTTTTTACCACGGATACAACGATTACCTGTAACCACATATTCCTCATCAATATACCGAACTTCTAAAGCACACCCTAACGGACAATTTATACAAGTCAGTTTAATCACTTCCATATCATTCATCCTCCAATGTAATTAAGATTTTTTTAATATGTTCGTTTAACCAGTCTTTTTTTATTACAATTTGTTCCATTTCACCAGGTGCAAGTACTAATTTACGTTGATGAATCTTCCTATCACCATCTAGATACAATGATAGATATTTATTTTGATAAACCTTATCAACTCTAAAACGAACAATAACATTATCGCCATTATTAGGATGAATTACTGAAGGAACTACATAGCGAATACCACATTCATATGAAATCGTAATAGTTTGACACAAAACAAGATGGTCTCGCAAATATTTAGCCGCATTTATTCCCGCCAGCTTTGCCTCATTAGATACATAATCAACTAAATCATGAACATGCAGAACATTACCACAGGCAAATATCCCCGGTTGATTTGTCTGCAAATAATCATCAACAATCGCTCCCTTAGTTAAACTTGAAAGCATAACATTAGCTTTAGTACTAATTTCATTAGCAGGAATCAACCCTACCGAGAGTAATAATGTATCACAACAAACGCGTTCCTGACTGCCTTCTATTACGTTAAGATTTTCATCCACCTTTGCAACAATAACAGCCTCAAGTCGTTCCTTTCCTTCAATATCAATAATTGTATGTGACAACTTTAAAGGAATATTATAATCATCTAAACATTGAACAATATTACGTTTCAACCCACTAGAATACGGCATTAGTTCGATAACCATCTTTACATTTGCACCTTCAAGTGTCATTCTTCGTGCCATTATTAAGCCAATATCTCCTGAACCAAGAATTACTACTTCTTTCCCCGGCATATAGCCATCAATATTAACAAAATATTGCGCTGTCCCAGCACTATAAATACCACTTGGACGGTAACCAGGAATATTTAATGCCCCACGACTCCGTTCACGACATCCCATAGCTAAAATTATTGCCTTAGCATGAATCATAAATGTCCCACTTGTTCCATTCATCGCAGTTATAACCTTGTCATTCAAGTCAATTACTACTGTATTTAATAGATAGGGTATTTTTAATTCATCTATTTGACGTCGATAACGTTCAGCATATTCCGGACCAGTTAATTCCTCATTAAATGTATGTAAACCAAAACCATTATGAATACATTGATTTAAGATTCCCCCTAAACACTCATCACGCTCAATAATAATTAAATCTTTTACACCTGCTTCATATGCCCCTAAAGCAGCGGCCATTCCCGCCGGTCCACCACCAATAATCACTAAATCTTTATTCATGATTGACCTCCTTATTTAATCCCACCAAATAGGTTGAATGTTTACCATTTTTAGTAATAGTAAAAATATCCTTATTTAATTCCTGACTTAATAATTTCATTGATTTATTTAAACAAAAACCGGATTGACATTTTCCCATCCCGACACGAATTCGTCTTTTTAATCCATCGATCGTAGTTGGGGATAGTGGACGATTTATTGCTTCAATTATTTCTCCAGCACTAACATTTTCACAAAAACATACTATTTGGCCATACAATGGATTCTTTGCAATCAATTGGTTACGTTTTTCAAGTGGCAATTCCATCACCTTAGTAATTCCTTTGCGATATTTAATAAAATTTTCTTTAGCTTTTGCAGGATACTTTTCGCCAACTAAATCATAAACATATTTGCCAATCGCTGGAGCACTTGTTAATCCCGGTGATTCAATTCCCGCCACATCAAAATATCCTGGATTATCTAGATCCTCTTTAATTATAAAATCTCCTGTTGTATTATGAGCCCTTAATCCAGCAAAAGAAGTTATTTGATTTGCATAAGGAACCTGCTTAATGCTTAAAGATGCGCGATCAACAATATCCTTTTGTCCTTCTATCGTTGTATTGATCTCTTCACGATTACAATCAATTGCATCAGGACCAATCATTAAATTACCATGTACAGTTGGAGTAACCAATACCCCTTTTCCTAACTTAGTCGGTAATTGAAAAATCGTTTTGCTTACCATTGAGCCAACGGTTTTATCAAATAAAACATATTGCCCTTTACGTGGAACTATTTTCATTTTCTCATTGCAAATTAGGTTATGAATCAAATCACAATTAACTCCCGCAGCATTAATAACGATCTTACTTTGATAACACTTATCCATAGTTTTAACAATATAATGATCAATATTTTTTTCAATTCCCACAACTTCTTGAGTAAATTTAAATTTCACACCATTAGCATAAGCATTTTCGGCTAATGCCAAAACAAGATCAAAAGGGCAAATAATGCCACCAGTTGGAGCATAAAGACCTTTTAAAACATTAGGATTTAAATTTGGTTCCATCTCAAGTAATTCTTTAGTATCTAAAACTTTCAATCCTTTTACCCTGTTTATTAAGCCTTGCTGGTATAATTCTTCCAAAGCTTCAAATTGACTTTCATCAAAACATAATACTAATGAACCATTTTGGACAAAGGGAATATCTAAATCTTTAGCTAACTGCGGCATCATTAAATTCCCTTCTAAATTTAATTTTGCTTTCAAGGTTCCGGGTTTAGCATCGTGACCAGCATGAACAATTCCAGAATTGGCTTTAGATGTACCTACACAAACATCACTACCTCTTTCAAGAACAAGAATTTTGCGTTGATCTCGAGACAATTCACGAGCAATCGCACAGCCCGTTACTCCCGCTCCAATAATAATTATGTCTTCCATAAAGTGCTCCTTTCTAAACAAAAATAGGGACGATTAAAAAATCCCCCTGCGTAACTTTTCCTATTTATAATTTTATCACAAACAACTCGTTTAAACACCATATATAATTATTATTACTTGTTTTTTTAAACATAAATAAAAAAGCAGAAGTTTTCCTCCTACTTAAAAATTATTCAGTTTGCTTCCCGTTAAAAACAATCAGACCAGTAATTGCACTTAAAATAATGAAACATCCAATTAATTTAACGATTGTTAACTGTTCATGGAGAATAATAATCCCAAAAATAACACTTGTTACCGGTTCAAACATACTTAAGATTGACGCTGTAGCTGCACCTAAATATCTAACCCCCTGTTGTAAACAGATAATTCCAACGATTGATGTTAAAACTGCAATCAAGAAAGAATAGCCATATGCTTCAACTGGTAAAATCAGTTCAAGCTGACCACTGATCAGTCCAATCATTAATAATGAGATTGAAATAACGATTGCAAAATAGAAATTTAATACATAAGGATTCAAAGACTGTAATCCTAACTTTTCAATACCTACCATATAATAAGCAAATGTTATACCTGAAAACAGAGCCAAAAATAGTCCTAAAAAAGATGAACCACCCAATTCGATAAAAAATAAAATTCCAAAACTAGCTGTTCCTAAACATATTTTAACAGCTTTAGATAATCTCTCTTTATAATAAAAGAAACATATTAATGAAACAAACATCGGGTAAAGAAAATGAAGTACCGTAGCACTCCCAACTTGAATAAAACTGTATGAAGTATATAGTGCCGCTACAGTCAAAGCATTACCAATAATTCCTACTAAACAAATATTCTTTAACTGATGTAAAGTTATTTTATAAGGCAATCTTTGGCATTTCATAATTAAAAATAAGATTGGTATTACAAATAAATGTCGAAAAAAGGCCATTGTAATTCCATTGCTCCCCATTGAATAAGTTATTTTAGCAAGAATCGGGGTAAAGCCAAAAATAACTGCTGATAAAATTGTTAAAAAATATCCTTTAGTTTTCATTTTTCCTCCATAAAAATAATAGATGTGCTATGCACATCTATTATCCCAAATCTTCACCATTAGTTTCAATAACTTTTTTATACCAATTAAATGATTTTTTCTCTCTTCTTGAAAAATCACCTGTTCCATCATCATATCTTTCAACATAAATGAAACCATAACGCTTAGCATATTCTCCTGTTGATGCAGATACCAAATCAATACATCCCCATGGTGTATAACCAATTAAATCCACACCATCTAGAATTGCTTCATGCATTTGTTCAATGTGACTTCTCAAATAATCAATCCGGTAATCATCATTAATTGAACCATCTGCTTCGATTTCATCATATGCTCCTAGACCATTTTCAACTACCATTACTGGAATTTGATAACGATCATAGATTTCATTTAGTGAATAACGTAATCCTTTAGGATCAATTTGCCATCCCCAATCAGATGCTTTTAAATATGGATTTGCTACACCGCCTAAAATATTACCTTCACCAGCCCCTTTAGTTGGATCGGCTGTTTGACATACTGACATATAGTATGAGAATGTATAGAAATCAACTGGTCCAGCTTTTAATATTTCTTCATCCCCAGGCTCCATCGTTACTTCAATATTATTTTCTTTAAAATAACGCTTCATGTATGTTGGATAATATCCACGGCATTGAACATCACTACAGAAATAGTTCATGATATGATTTTGTTGTTGATTTTTAATGATATCATCAGGATCACAAGTTAATGGATATGATGTTGCATAAATCATCATATTACCAACTTTATAATCAGGATCAATTTCATGGGCTAATTGAACGGCTTTAGCACTAGCAATAAATTGATGATGCAATCCTTGAAAACGTAATTGGGGATCATCAACCTGATTTGTAAAATCAGTGCTTTTTTCTTGTTCATTTAAAATTCCTTGTGATAAAAAAGCTCCCATTGGCATCGTTGCGCTATTAATTTCATTAAAAGTTAACCAATATTTTACTTTACCTTTATAGCGTTCAAAAATAGTTTTACAATAATTCATGTAATAGTCAATCATTTCTCGTGATGCCCAAGCATTGCATTTCTTTGTTAAACCAAACGGTACTTCATAATGTGAGATTGTGATCAATGGTTCAATATTATATTTTAAGCATTCATCAATTAAATCTTCATAAAATTTTAATCCTTCTTCATTTGGTGTTGTTTCGTCACCATTAGGAAAAATTCTTGTCCAAGCAATTGAAAAACGATATACTTTAAATCCCATTTTAGCAAATAAAGCAATATCTTCTTTGAAACGATGATAATGATCAATTGCCATATGTGATGGATAGAAAGTCCCTTCTTCTAATGTTGGTGTAATTCTTTTACTTTGAGTATGGCTTCCACCAGTACAAATGTCAGGGCATGAAATTCCTTTTCCACCTTCGTTCCAACCACCTTCTAATTGGTTAGCAGCAGTTGCACCACCCCATAAAAATCCTTTTGGAAAACTCATATAATACCTCCTTGTTTATGTCATGTACATTTTAACTGATTATTCAGATATTACAAAATTTTTTTCAACTCTTGAAAAAATTGTTATTACTCTTTTTATTAGTTAATGCCCAGGCACTAATAAACGAAGCAATTGGAACAGTTAATACGATTCCTAAAGTACCAGCAATTCCTTGAGCAAATTCTATTGCAATATAATTAGAACTTAATAGTTGTTTAATGTCGACATTGTATGAAAATAAGACTAATAATGAAACAAATGCACTACCAGTAAATGCTAAAATCAAGGTATTTGTCATCGTACCAATCATATCTTTACCAATTTCTATTCCTGAATCAAAAATTTGTTTTTGAGTCAAGTTTGGCTGATGATGAAATAATTCTGATAAGGCAGAAACAATTGACATTCCAACATCCATAATTGCCCCTAATGATGAAATTAAAATCCCAGCAAATAAAATATCTTTAATCGATAATCCCGTAGCTTGATTAATTAACACAAGGCTTTCTGCCTCATCAACACTAAAACCATTAACTTTTAGTACTAATGACATTAAATAAAATCCCCCTGCCGATAAAACTACCCCTAAAACTGTTGCCACAATTGCACTATAAGTCTTTTTAGAAGCACCATTTAACAACATTAATGTAACAATCGTTGATAAAGCAACACAGATAATACTCATTAATACTGGTGAGTAACCTGAAAATACAGTTGGCAGTAATAGAAAAATTACTAAATATAATGTATAAGCTAATCCTAAGATTGCTTTAACCCCTTTTCCGCGCCCAATTGCAATGATAACAAGCAATAATACACAAGTAAAAATAATCATTCCTAAGCCACGATCAAAATTATAAACCGTATAATACGAGTCTATTCCATCTGGTTCATCAGCTGAGATAATCACTTTCGAGCCAATCGCAACTTCAACATTATGAGCAGCTGTTAGATAATTATCGATCTCTACTCTTTTTCCTGCACTTTTTCCTTCAAGAATCTCAACCACAACTACTTGTTTTCCAAGATTTATTTTTAAATCTTGATCATATTCAAGATTACTGCTCGTTATTTCTACTATCTTCCCGCTAACAAAATCAGTTGAATCGTTATTAACCCGAGAATAATCCTTAGCTAAATATTGATTAAAAAAACCAGCTGCAATTATCGTAATGAGCATAATGATAATAACAACACGATTCTCTTTTAATTCATTAAATATCTTCATAAATGACCTCTAATAAAAGTTAGTGGTAATCAATGATTACCACTAGTTATTTTAACTTTTCTTCTTTTTTTGATTTATAAGCAACTAATGAACATCCCAAAGCTGTAAACAATAATGTTCCCCAAGCAATAAGATTACTATTATCACCGGTTACAACCTTATTATTTGTCGTTGTAGTAGAATTATTTGTATTTGATGGCTTAACTGTCGGAAGATTAGTATTTGAACCATTACCTGTATCTGGCTTTTTATTTTCTACATTGTTAACTAAAACAAATTGTCCTAATGAAGCTGTTTCAATAATAATCCGTCCATCTTTAATTGTATATGTAATCGGGTTTAGTGTTATATCATTGTTTTGACTATCTTGTACTTGATAGATCAATAACTTACTAGCATCATATCCCTCTGGTAGTGCTAATGATAATTGAACCTTTCCTAATGGATTTATAATATTTCCATTTTTGATTAGTGATAGATCAAATACTTTAAAATCCTTATCACTACCTAAAATAGTATTTAAGGTATTTTTAATTCCTTGATATAAGTCACCCTCATTCACTTCAACTGCTGATAAAGTACTGTTTTTTTCAACTGTTCCTACTGGAGCAACTACTCTAATATCATTTGCTGTTTCTTCTGGTACTAATGTAATTTCTTGATTGTTTGTTTCAACTGATTTATTAATAGTGAATTCATCTAAAGTTGACCATTGATTATCATTACTGTTGTATAAATAAGTTGTTACTTTAAAACTATTTTCACTAACTTCAATATTTGAAATTGAACGTTGTTTTGATTGATCCATTTTAGCAACAAAGTCAGTACTAATATTAGTCTTGATATCATAATACTTGCTGCCACTTGCTGAATTGGCAGTTAAATATAAGATTCCTTCAGGATCTGTTACACTAGTTAAATCCTTTGTTTCTTGACTAACTTTCATTCCTTTCATCATATTACTACGTACATAAACATGGTCATGTCCCATTAAAACAACATCAATACCTAAATCATCAAATACAGGTGTTAATTCTTCACGACGTTTTAAAATAGAACTCTCTACTGAATGAGAAGCAACTGAATAAACTGAGTGATGGAAAACAACTACTTTCCAACGAACATCTTGATTTTCCTTAATTGCTTCTTTCATAAATGCTTTGTGTTCTGCGGTACTTGTATTATTTGTATTGATATTCATAAATAAAGTATTATTATAAACATACCAATAATCAGTTCCTGCTGCAGTTTCCCCTTTAGCAGTTTCATTTGGCAAATTGAAATGTTGTGTATAAGCATTTGAACTACTATCATGATTTCCGATTGTTGTTGCCTGAGGTACACTTGTTAATTCTTCATGATCTAAGTAGCCACTGTATTGATTCTCGTCACTTGCAGTATTAACTTGGTCACCAGCTGAAAGAATGAAGTTTGGATTAAACTTATTAATTGAATCACTTAATGTTTTATCCCATCCTTCTGTATCTTTTGAAGCACTACCACTTGCTCCAATTTGTGGATCACCTGCAAAGATGAAGTTATAACTTCCATCAAAATCTTTAGTTGTGAAATCATAAATTTTGCTCACTTGATCACCATTAACAACGCGATATACATATTTAGTATTTTCTTCTAAGTTAGCCAATGTTGCTTGGTTATAGTAAAATCCCTTATCGTTTGCCTGATTATTCGTAGCTTCAACCGTTGTAAATTGACTTGGGAATTCACCATTGATCATAGCTCCTGCTTTAGCCAGCTGAACAGTTCCCGAAGTATTAGTATTAGCGTACCAGGTAAGATTCATTTTTGTTTCATCTTCACCGATAGTTAAATTAAGCGCCTTTTGTTCAACTGTTGTTTCTTCTTGGCCGTAATCAACTTGAAGATTATTAAACTCAAAATAGATATCTGAACTGCTCGCACGACCCTGATGTAATTCTACAGCAATCGTATTTTGACCAGTCTTAATAACATCTTTTAACTGTTCTTTTGTTAGTGAAATAACTCCTTCTTTAGGATTACTAGCATTTGAACCGCCATAAGACATGTTTGATTCAAAGCCACCCTCAGGTTCATCAAACGATGCTACCTTAACACCGTTGATATAAACAATTGCTGCATCATCATAATAGAGTTTCCCACTTAGACTACTGAAATCATCTAAATTACTAATATTAACTGTAGTTCTAAAGAAGAATGCTGGAATATCATCTCCATTAACCCCATTAATATATTGATTTAATAAAACTGTTGGTACAAAACCATCGCCTAAATCTTCTAATTTTCCTTTTTTTGCACCAAATTTTCCAGCTTCACTTTTCCACTCTGAATCGTTATAATCTGCTTTTGTCCAGGCATAACGGTCAGTTTCAGTTCCCGGATCAACATTATTGTCTAAATATTTCCATGTTGTTGCCGTACTAATCAATTGCGCTGAATCTCCAATTTTTGTTGTTTCAGCATAAGTTGGTGTAACTTGATAATCTTGCGCTACATATCCAGCCGACATCAACAATGCTAATGTCGCCATTGAAACTTTTAAAACTTTGTTTTTTTTCATTGTCTATTCCCCTTTATTTTTAACACCAACATCTTATCATTCATAAAATATAACAACAATACGGTTTACAAAGACTTAATTAAATTAACACAATATCTATTTTAGATACAAAAACTAAAAAAACGTTACCCAAAAAGTAACATTTCCTTAAAATATCCTCTATTTTTTTTACATCTGCTTTACCTAAATGAACATAATATAATTAGTGATATATCATTATAATATATAATTATTATCCTTATTTTTTAATACCGCACAAATTCATTTCATTTACAAAAAACTGCATACCCGATTTTCCTCAAAAATTTTCATAATCTCATTTTTCACCTCGACTAATGATGGTAATACAGCAGATGTACGAGCTAATACTTCTTTACAATTAGGAAGATAATCTGGAACACAAACCACTGGAATATTAGCGGCATTTGCTGCCAATATTCCATTTGTTGAATCTTCTAAAACAAGAGCATGATCAGCCGCTATTTTAAAATATTTTAAAACTTTTAAAAAAATTTCCGGATCTGGTTTACCATGTTCAAGATCATCACCGCCAACAATCAAATCAAAAATATTCTTTAAACCAGCTAAAGCTAAATATTCATTAATCTTACTATAGGCAGAAGAAGATGCAACTGCTATTTTTATTCCTTTATTCTTTAAATATGTGATTAATTCAAATAAGCCAGGTTTAATTACGATCCCATGCTTATATAAATAATCGCTTCTAAGTTTTTTTGATAATTCATGAATCTCTTTTGCCGGACAATCTTGACCAAATTTTGATTTCATCAAAGCATAATGATCATTGGCATTGATTCCAATCAGCTTATAGCGAAATTCTTCTTCAATTATGTATCCAAATTGTTTAGCCGCTCTTGCAAAACAGACTGCTCCCAATGGTTCTGTATCAAACATTAAACCATCCATATCAAAAATCACCAATTCCAATATCATTGTTTTATTTAGTGATTATCTTTTCAATTTCTAATTTAACTTCATTCAATGAAGGTAATGTGGCATATGTTAATTTAGTAATATCTTGACCATGTTTAACTAAATCAGGTACACAGATCACGGGGATATTTGCATTATGAGCGGCCATGATTCCATTACGAGAATCTTCTAAAATCAAAGCTTCATTTTTTTTCAACTCAAAGTGTTCAAGCACTTTTAAAAAGATCTCCGGATCCGGCTTACTATGTTCAACCATATTTCCAGCAATAATGTAATCAAAGACATTATCAAATCCAGCAAGATGATTATACTCATCGATTGTCTCTTTACTTGACGATGATGCTAAAGCAAGCTTAATTTCTTTTTTTTGTAAATAATTTATTAATTCACATAAACCAGATTTGATTATCATTCCATTTTTTCTTAAATAAGCCATTCGTGTTTTACGTGATTCTTTACTAATTAGATCATAAGGATAATCAGCACCAAATTTTTCTTTAACTAATTTTTGGTAATCATTAGCATTCATGCCAATTGAACTTAATCCAAATTCTTGATCAATAACATAACCAAATTTTTGAGCTGCATTGATTAAACAATCCATTCCAATTTGTTCAGTATCATACATTAAACCATCCATATCAAAAATCACTAATTTTAAATTCATCATTCTTCCCCCAATATAATAAAAGAGCGTTTTTTCGCTCCTTTATCTTACTATATTTTCTTTAATAATACAATTAACTTAAATCATCACCATTAGAGGCAATAACTTTTTTGAACCATTCAAATGATTTCTTTTTAGAACGTTTTAAAGTTCCATGACCTTGATTATCTTTATCAACATAGATAAAACCATAACGTTTCTTCATTTCGCCAGTACCTGCTGAAACAATATCAATAGGACCCCAGTAAGTATATCCAATCAAATCAACACCATCTTTAATTGCTTCCTTTAAAGCTTCGAGATGATCTCGAATATAGGCAATTCGATAATCATCATTGATTGAGCCATCTACTTCAATCTGATCAATATTTCCCATTCCATTTTCTACAATAAACAAAGGTACTTGATAGCGATCATAAAGCTCATTGCATACATAACGTAATCCTAAAGGATCAATTTGCCAGCCCCATGGTGTTTCTTTTAAATATGGATTAGCTTTTCCAATGACACCGCCAGTATTACCTAAAATTGGCATTCCATCTTCATATGTTGTTGTTCGATAATAACTAAATCCTAAATATTGTGAAGGGTAATCTTTAATTAATTCAAAATCTTCAGGACGTGTGTCCAACTGAATATTATTTTCCTCAAAAATTCGTTTAATATAACTTGGATATTTACCTCTAATCATCACATCACTGAAAAATAATGAACGACGACGTAAATTATAAGCACCCATTACATCTTCAGGTTTACAAGTAGCTGGATAAACACCACTTAATGACAACATACAACCAATCTTTGCATCTGGAATAATTTCATGACACAGCTTATTTGCTCGACTACTTGCAACAAACATATTATGAGCCGCTTGAAATTTATCTTGTAGATTACTATCATGACGGATTGCTCCAGCAGCAAAAGGAATCGTATGAACATTATTTATTTCATTAAAAGTCATCCAATATTTTACTAAATCTTTATAACGATTAAAAAGTGTTCGACAATATTTTTCAAAAAAACAAATCAGTTCTCTAGATTTCCAGCCACCATATTGTTCTACTAAATGTATTGGTGTTTCATAATGTGAAATCGTTATAACTGGTTCCATTCCCAGCTCCAGCATATAATTAAACATTTCCTCATAGTAATTTAACCCTGCTTCATTTGGCTCTTCATCATCACCATTAGGAAAAATACGCCCCCATGAAATACTTGTTCTAAAACAATTAAATCCCATCTCACTCATCAATTGCAAATCTTCTTTATACCGATGATAAAAATCAATGGCCTCATGACTAGGATAATATTTACCAGGAATAACACGATAGTCAGGTACATTGATTAATCCTGTACTAACGTCAGTAACATTAAGCCCTTTCCCATCTTCATCATAAGCCCCTTCAGTTTGATTGGCAGCAATTGCACCACCCCATAAAAAATTCTTTGGAAAGTTCATTGTATAAATTCCTCCTTGATATTACTATCTTAGCATTATCAATTTTAAAAATTATTCTTTTTCATATTTATAAAAGGCTTTTCAAAATATGAAAAAAGTGTCACGGTTTATATGGGAGAGGGGCCGTGACACTATACATGATATTATATCAGTCTTAAAAAAAGTTGTCTAGACTATTTCAATAAAAAGGAGTTAGGACTGGGATGTCCTAACTTTGTGGGGAGGGAAGAATAAATTCTTCCTTCATTTTGTGCTTATGCACATTTGGGATAAAGTGGTTCATTACTGAACCGCCCTTATAATAGCATATAAATTTCAAAAAGGAAATTTATTTTAACACAAATTTAACAAATATTGATAATATGGTAATATTTTTAACTTGAACACCTTAAAAATGTATTTAAATTATCGCCAATTACTACCATCACATCGCTTCAAAAATTCATTAATTAAATAGTCTAAATGCTCTTGATTTTCTGTTCTAACCATGTAAACATGATTACCCATCGCTGCACTTAAAACTTCAGGGACATCAACATCAAGCATAATATTTCCACCGAACTGACTAATTAACTGGTCATGATCAAACATATAACCAATATCATTACGACGACCAATATATGCAACTAGATATTTCTGCTTTAGTTCTATAAAACATTTATCATAAATTACCATATCAGCCCAAATTGTATAAACGTCACTTTCATAACTGAAATTTATCATATCTGGCATATAAGCCCCCGGAGCTCGCATATTGACTTCTAAACCAACTAAATCACCTTTTTTCCCTAAACCTTCTTTATCTGAATCAAGTCTGAAAAATTCTAAATGGAAAAAACGACTTCTTGTATCAAAAGCTTTAACTACTTTCGTTCCAATTTCTTCTATATCACTACCAGCAACAAAACGATTACAAAAAGCAGTGTCACAATGCTCATTTACATTATCCATAATTGAATTTAACATAATCGTGCTATTGGCGATTAAAACATTTTTATTACTGTCGGTAATTCCGTCAAAAGTTTCAACATGTCCGTTGACATATTCTTCCATAATATAAATACGCTCATCTTTAGTAGCAAAAAAATATTCTAATTCTGCTTGATTATTCAGTTTATAAGTAGATGTAGCTCCAACCCCATTATCCGGCTTTACCACAACTGGATACCCGACCGCATCAATAAAATTCAAAGCATTTTCAAAATTATCAATTAGACAATATCGTGCCACATTCAAACCAACACTTTCATAAACGGCTTTCATCTTTGATTTGTATTTCATCACTGCCAAATCTTCAAATTTAGTACCACTGCATATATTAAAATCACTGCGAATTCGTGCATCAGTCTCCAACCAATATTCATTTTGACTTTCAACAAAATCAATTCGACCATACTTACTAATATAATAAGCTACCGCTTTATATACTTCATCATAATTTTCCAAACTATTAACACGATAATACTCACTTAAACTTTCTTTTGTTTCATTGCTAATCTCACTATATTGAGCATCTCCAATTCCTAAAACATTTACTCCACGGTTTTTTAATCGAGAACAAAAGTTATGAAAATATAAAGGAAAATGCGGTGAAATAAATACTACATTCATATGTAATTCCCCCTATAAAATATGATTTATAAAATACGGCAATTGAATTTGCCACCAGTCCCAATCATGATTAACATCATATCCCCAATAATCAATCCAAGCTGGAATATCCTTATTCTCCAATAATTCTTGCATACGATGAGTTGAATAGATCATTTCATCTTCCCAGGCACCTTGACCACAGCATAGAATAATATCACAATGGCGGTACATTTCTACATATGGATGATCATATGACATTCCTTCTAAATATTGAATAGGACTATTATTATAAAGTCTCTCATCATGATAATTACCAAAAAATAAATCACTATCATAATATCCACTCAAACAAATGCATCCTTGAAATATATCAGGTCGCCTAAACATAAAATTAGCTGCATGAGTCGCTCCCATTGAACATCCTGTAGTATATATTTTTTGACCAGTACCATTAATATCAAAAATTCTTGGAATTAGTTCATTCATAACATAATAGTACCACTGCTCCATCATATAAGTACGATGCGGTCCATTTCCGCCTTCATCAGACCAACATTCCCCATCAATACTATCTAAACAAAATACTTGTATTGATCCCGCTTCGATCTTGTCTGCAATCACACTTACCATACCAAAATTCTCAAAATCATAAAACCGACCATCTTGAGCAGGAAAAACTAATAGCGGAATGCCGGTATGCCCATAGATTTTAAATTCCATTTCTCTATTTAAACAATTACTATATTCTTTAAAATATTCAACTTTCATTAACAGACCTCCTTTAATACCTTATCAATAAAATCATTTACTTCATCCATTGTTTCAAAGCGAGCAGTATATGTATAATTTCCCATCGCTCCCGATAAAATATCCGGCATTCTTTCGTTCATTACAATATGATTACCATACATTGCCATCAAAGCATCATCGTTATAATAATATTTCTTGCCATCACGGCGTCCACAATAGATACAATGATAGGAACGATTAGTATAATATTCACTATGATTGTATGTGACCATATCTGCATAGATATTATAAACATCAATATCATTAGCCCAGTTCATCATATCTGGCGTATAACCACCAGGTGGTCGCATATTAACTTCTAAACCAATAAAATCACCTTTATTTCCTAAGCCGGGTCGATCTTCTAATAATTGAAAGAACTCACAGTGAAAGAATCTAGCGTTCACTGGAAACTCCTTTACTACACTACGCCCTAATTTTTGTAATTCCTCAGGAATTTTTCGCAAAGAATAATAGTGAATATTACTATGATTATTAACTACATCCATAATTGAATTAGGAAAAACATGTGATGTTTCAAATAATACCTGATGCTCATTATTAGCAATTCCATCATATGAAAGAATCAAACCATTAACAAATTCTTCCATAATATATTGGGTAATATGATCAATATTATAGAACTCCTCCAACTCTTGATCATTATTAATTTTATATGTCGCAGCTGCTCCGACGCCATTGTCAGGTTTAACAACAACGGGATAACCCACTTCACTTATAAACTTCCTACCATTTTCTAAAGTATTGACAAGATGATAGCGAGCTGTTTTTACCCCAGCTTTTTGATAATAAGCTTTCATTCCTGACTTAGTTTTAAAAATCTTGGTAATATCTTCTTTCATCCCCGTATTGACATTAAAATCTGTTCTTAATTTGGCGTCGAGTTCTAACCAATATTCATTATTTGACTCAAGCCAGTCAATTTTTCCATATTTACTTGCTAAATATGCTACACAACGATATACATTATCGTAATTTTCCATGTTATTAACATAACAGTATTCAGTAACTGAATTTTTAAGTTCTTCACTAATACTTTCGTTTGGCATGTCCCCAATTGCCAAAACATTAACACCATGGTTTTTCATTCGATCACAAAAGTTCCAATAATTCTTGGGAAACATTGGTGATATAAATAAAAAATTCATCAAACCCCTCCTTTATTGTATACAATGACTTTTCATTGCTTAACATAATTATAACATACAAGTTAAAAACATGTTTAAAATATATTAAATCAATCTTTATAAACAAAAAAATCATCAATTATTATAATCGATGATTAATTTATTTAACTGGTTTTAAAGAATTCGCATTAGCTTCAATAACTGCATAATTATGTCTTATACCACTCGTGTCGTTCTCACTTTTTAAAACAGCTTTGGCTGTTCCGGTATATTTTGAATAATTTCCCTCTTTAATACCTCCAGTAAAAATATAACGAGTTATTTGAAATTCTTCTTTAGTTTCAGCCATTTCATTTGTAATCCGTTTGCTTGAAACCGTTAAAGTAAATGTTGCGTCAGATCCATCACCATTTTTACCATGATCATTCACATAAATTCTAAATGAACATAAACTAATATCAATTCCCATTTCTTTTAGTTTGGCTTCATATTTAATACCAAAATTCGGTCCATTAGAATCCATTACAACTTTTCCACTCTTGCTGAAATATTCTTCCCACATATCACCAAACAATATTAAAAAACCCCGTCGGACACGATCAGCGATATTATCCATATAATAGACTTCGTCTTTAGATATATACAATTTACCATTTTCATATATAACATAACATGAACCATCCTCTACCTTATAACAAAAGAAACCGACATCATCACGTGTATCATTAGGATAGATACTGACCAGCTCCCCTTTCAAGGCCGTTCTTTTTAAAATTTTACCATCGCTATCTTTTAAGGCAATATCATCTAATTTTGTCGCTCCATTGACTTCACTACATAATTTTTTGGCTTCAACTTGTGCTGCAGTCAATACTTTATCACCCTCAGCTAAATATATTTCCTCGTTACTATCACGATAATAATTTGCTAAAGCAGGCCAGGCTAGAGCCGCTAATATCGCAAAAATCATCAAAACAACAACTATTTCAATTAATGAAAAACCTCTCTTGCCTTTCATTCTCTAGCCCCCTTTATAATTTATTGTAAATACTGTTTAAACTCTGAAATATCACTAGCACACTTTTTAGCTGTATCTAAAGTTATTTTTCCTTCACGCACTAGATTTGCAAGAGCATGATTTAAAGATATCATCCCTTCTTTTTTACCCGTTTGAATAACAGAATTGATCTGGTGGCCTTTATTATCACGAATTAAATTTCTAACTGCATCATTAGCACGCATTATTTCTACCGCAGCAACTCGTCCTATTCCGCTTGCATGAGGTAATAAAGTTTGTGTAATTACCGCATTTAAAACACCTGATAATTGAGTTCTAACTTGAGCCTGTTTATGCTGAGGAAAAATATCAATTATTCGATCAATTGTCTTAGCTGCCCCAATCGTGTGCAACGTTGAGAAAACTAAATGACCAGTTTCGGCTAATGTAATAACGGCACTGATTGTTTCGTAATCACGCATTTCACCAACTAAAATAACATCCGGGTCTTCACGCATAGCAGAGCGTAATGCCATATCAAAATCTTTTACATCTTCACCAATTTCACGTTGATGAATTAATGCTTGTTTCTGTTTATAAACATATTCAATTGGATCTTCAATTGTTAAAATATGACAATTTCTCTGTTTATTCACTAAATCAATCATTGCTGCTAGAGTAGTTGATTTACCACTTCCTGTCGGTCCTGTTACTAAAACTAAGCCTCTTGGTTCCATTGCAATCTGATTTAACACGGTGGGCATTTCTAATTGCTCTAATGTTAAAATTTCATCATTAATAACCCTAATTGCAGCACAAATATTAGTTTGTTCATAATAAATATTGACCCGATAACGTTCCTCCCCAACATGATAGACAAAATCTGCATCTTCATGACGATCAACATTATCAATCAATCGTTTTGGAATTAACTCCATAATCATTTTGATTAATTCATTTTGAGGAAACTCAATTGGATAATCTGCCAATAAACCATCCTGACGAACCTTTATTCCTGTATTAGCACTAATATGAATATCTGAACATTTATTATTTCGAGAAGCTTTTAAAATTTCATTTATCATTATTTTCACCTAATCACTATATACCTTAATTTTATTTAATTCTGCGACTGTCGTAATTCCATCTTTAACTAATTGTACCGCTTGATCTTGCAATGTTTCTAATCCTTGTTCTAAATTTAAATACTCTTTGATCTCGTCGATTTCAGCCTTTCTAGAAATCATCCTTCTTACTGTCCCATCAATTAAAATAATCTCATGAACAGCAATTCGTCCCTTATAACCCGTATTATTGCAATATGGACAACCTTTACCAATTGAAACTTTTTTAATATCTTCACCAACAGCAATCTTATCACTAGCCTTCGCTGGTACTTCTTCTTTGCATTTCGGACAAATTGTACGTACTAATCGTTGTGCTACAACCCCTACTAGTGAATTAGCGACTAAGTACGGCTCAACTCCCATATCTTCCAAACGAACGATTGCACTGACTGCATCATTCGTATGCAATGTTGACAATACTAAATGTCCTGTGATAGCAGCTCTAACTGAAATTTCAGCAGTTTCTGCATCTCGGGTTTCTCCAACCATAATAATATCTGGATCTTGACGCATTAATGATCTTAACCCGACTTCAAAAGTTAATCCCGCCATATTATTAACCTGTGTTTGATTAATTCGCGGTAAGTTTTTTTCAACTGGATCTTCAATCGTTGAAATATTGATTTGCCTTTTAGAAATTGATTCTAACAACATATAGAGAGTAGTTGTTTTCCCACTCCCAGTTGGTCCTGTTACATATATGATTCCATGTGGCATATTGATCATACTTTCAATCTTATTATAATTATCAAGCGTCATTCCGTAAGTATCACTTCGTGTAATTGGAGTATTTGAATTTAAGTACCGCATAACGATTTTTTCGCCAAATACGGTAGGAATTACAGATACACGCATATTTAATTCCAATCCCTCTACTCTTCCTACAAAATGACCATCTTGGGGTAATCTTTTTTCAGCAATATCAAGATTAGATAGAATTTTGATTCTTACAATAAGTGAATTTTGAATATTTTTTTGTAGTGTCAAATAATCCACCAACATCCCATCGACCCGCATTCTTATAATTACTTTATCTTCAAACGGTTCAATGTGAATATCACTAGCATTATTTACATATCCTCGAGATAATAACGTATTAACTAGTTTTACAACAGGTGTATCATCTTCAGATTCATTGAAGAGATCAAGTGTATCTTCAACAACAATAGTATTTAACTTAATATCATCTGCAATATCTAATGCTGCAACATCATTATAATAACGATCTATCGCTTTAGATACCTCTGCTTTAGTTGCTAAACAAACATTTAAATGCATTCCAGTAACAAGACGTACATCTTCAATTCCATAGAAGTTCAATGGATCACTTGTTACAATAGTTAATTGTTGATCAGTTAAATCAATCGCAATAATATTATATTTATCAGCCATTGCACGCGGTATCTTTTGTACTGCATCTATATCAACCTTTATTTCGCTTAATTCAATTAACGGTTCTGCCAACTTATCGGACAAAGCTTCTAACATTTGATATTCACTTACAAATCCCAGATCAATTAAATGTTGACCTAAGCGTTTACTTCGATTAGACTTTTGCGCTTCTAATGCCACATTTAATTGCTCATCATTTATATATCCATATTCCTTTAATACTTCACCAATTGGTATATTCCTCATATATTTCGTCCTTCCTATCAATACATAGAATTCTTTTTATTAAAATAACTATATGGATTATCAATATCAATTCTATTTCCATTAATATTTGTACCATTGACTAGGTCTATTGTCAGATCAATAGTTTTATTAAATGTAATAAATATTGATCTACCACCATTTGTAACATAAACTACATCATCTTTAATATACGCACTTTCCAAATACCAATCTCTTGAAATTATTTGCCAGCCAGATGATGCTGAAAGGCCTGGAGCACTGCCATCACCATCAAATACTTTTAAATAATATTGTTTTCTTCCATCAACATCCTCATATACCCAACTGCCTACAGGATACACAACTGTATTTAAATATGCTGGTATTTTGTTAATTTGTTCTTTAGTCAAACTATCTAATTTGTTCATTACCGTTTTTATTCTATTTTTTGTGCTTAACTCTAAGCAGTCATGTCCACTATCTGTAGTAGGATTCGTTGTTCCTAAATCTTCCCAATAATTTTCATGAATCCCATTCCATCCAGTAGGTCCATATCCAGAATCGCCACCTTTATTGTCTAATTGTTTTAAACACTTATAGTAATGTCCATTTTCCGGATAATAAATTACATCATTAACTGTATATGCACTAAATCTATCGTAATTTTTATCAATTTTTTTCCATTTTTGTTCTCTATCCGGTTCTGCACCGAAACCATAATTATTTTCTTGAGTGATTAATTGCCACCAATAACCTTTATAATAAACAAAATCACCAATCATATAATGTCTTTGAACTCCATCAAATACACCTCTATTATTATAAGTATTTATACAATGTACTTGATCAGCTACTGTAATATTATCATTACTTTCATCAGGTTCTTCTACATCAGGCTTATCATTAGTATCTATTATATTTATCCCCTTGATATAATAAATCCTATACGTATCATTTACTTCGACCTGATTTGATGCACTAACTAAATAATCTTCTCCTCCAGCCTCAACTTTTAATTTCAAATTATCAAAAGAATAACTTTTAGCAGTACCATAGACTAGCTCACTTTTTTTATTAAAATCATACTTTACATCTAGACGATACCCGTCATACCCCTTAACCTTAATTGACACGGTATAATTATCATAGTATTTATCATCAAACACCTTTATTCCATCACGATATAATTTACCATCAATTATTGATAAATAGTGCCATTCTTCTCTTTCATACGGTGCCTCGTTATCGATTGCTAAATCTGTAACATAATTAATTTCATTATCAACATACTCAGCAATTCCATCTAATTTTTGTTTATTTTGATCGCTTAATTTTTGATCTCGAAAAAAATTAAGTGATGTAACAAGAATCGAGCCAACGATCGTCAAGAGGACCGTAGAGATCAATAAAACAACTGTGACTTCAATTAATGTCATACCATTATTATTCTTAAATTGTTTCATCTTAATCTCCCCTTCCCTCTTTATTTCTAAACTATGATTACTTTATTTTTATCCACTGACTTTGATCAGATAAATTTATTTTTTCGCTAATACTACCATCAAATAAACTATCTACAGTTGCCTTAGCATTACTGAACCCTGCCACATCCACATAGCTGTTTTGATCACTTGTACCAAATGCAAATACTTTATAATACCAGCTGCCACGAGCATAAATCAAATTAGTTCGCCATTGTGTTCCACCACTAATTCCTGGTAACTCTGATGCCATTAAAAAATAGCCATCCTCGCTATCAATTCCAACTTGCCAGATACCGCCACAAAAATATGGTTTAATATATAGTGTTTTATCACCGATACGAGCCTTTTTCTCATTTTGATTAGTTGCGGTTTGATGAACCTCATCAAAAATCCGATTACATTCATTAATAATATCCTGTTCTAATGTTAAATGCGCAGCCCCATATCTATTATAGTAATAATAGCGATAACAGTCGTTGTTTTTATACCAGCCATTATACGATGCCACATCAATTCCTTGCTCTGCTATCCATTCATCAAATTGTTTAATAGTTGTAAACGAAAGTACACTATCTAAAAAATCATTACAATTAGCTACTGTTTGTGGCGTATTTGAAAGATTTATGTTATTAAAATTCAATTTTGATAACATAGTTTGACTATCTTTTTTACTTGTAGCATTACTCTGATTTGTCTTAACAGTAATAACTTTATCAGCAACTTTAATAATAACCTTAGCGTCTTCATTAGAAACATTAATATCTTTATCAGTATTCTCATTTCCTAATAAGGCAGCATACTGTTTATTAGTTATATCTTTATACCGAGTACTATCAGCAAAAACATTTGCAGCAGTAGAAAAACCAACCAGCATTATTAATGAGGCAATTGAAATTATTGCCAAAGCTACTATTTCTTCTACTAACGTCATTCCTTTATTATTTATCATGCGGCTTCACCTCCGTCATAATTAATAACTTTCCATATACCGCCTATTTTTTGCATTACTGCTTGAACATTACTGGTACGATCATTATATTCATAAGTAATCTCAATATATATTAACGGGATTATCTTTTTATCATTATCCTTTTCTTGCTCTTTATCTACAATATGGATAACCGCTTGGGATACTTCTCCTTTAGCATTTGGTAAGCTGATTTCAGGATAAATGTTATCTTCAAAAGCACTACTTTTAGGAATTAAATCCGTTTCGTTATCACCAATTGCTTTTATAAGTGAATCTAAAGCACTCTTTGCATATAGATCACATTGTAATTGATTTCGATTATCGATCGAACGATTATAACTTGAATAAGCAAATGTTAAAGAGGCCCCTATAATCAATAATAATATCATTACGATCATTACCGCCCATGTAAGCCCTGAGCCTTTATTATTCTTAATCATATTTAGCCTCCTTCATATCATTTTTCAATCATATATAAATTATATGTTAAAATTGTATATTCTTTAGTACTATCCCTATTATAAGTGTACTGTAATTGAGTTAATGCAACTCCTGTATTTTCAGATATCTTACCTATATAACGAGCAATGTTTGTAGGGCTTCCTGTAACCTTTTGCTGCACATTTGCAACTAACGTTTTAGGGTTTTCTTCTTTTTCTTCGCTCTTATTTGAAGTTGTTTCGCTTTTACTGTTACTTTCAGCTTTTGCTTCTTGTAAGGCCACGCTAAAAGATTTAATTTCTGTTTCACTAGCCTCATTGATTGTTAAATCAACTGGTGTTAGGTTATACTCAGCTGCCAATTCTGAAAAATAAACATCTATTTCATAATCATTCATAATCGACATAAATTTATTATGATAATCGACTAACTCATCTTTCGCTTTTTTAATTGCAGCATTAACATCTATATTAGTTTCATATACCGCCTTTTTACTTTCCAACTCAAATTCAAGATTATCCCGCTGTTGTTTTAATGTTGTATTTTTTGCCATAGCAGGAGAAATCATAAAATACCAGCCCACAACAACTACCATTAGTAATACTAAGATATAAATCAAGATTTGTTCACGTCTACTTAATTTATTCATTGATCCCTCCTCCTAAACTACAGATAACTGTCATTTGATAAACAACTACCTTTTCTGGGGTTGTACTAGGCATATAGATAGAACCAGAATTACTAGATTCATCTTCTTTTTCCACTTCTTTATAACCACTATATCTTACTTTTGTAAAAATATTTAGATCCATCAGGTTTTTAACAATTTGTTTTGTGTATGGAACTTGACTTGTTTCAATAACCAAGGTTAGTTCCCCGGTTGTTTGTTCATAATTACTTGAAGTAATTTTGCCTTGTAAAGCCGCTTTATAACAAGCATTATAAATATCTTCACTTAAGTTAGGATAAGAAGCAATATTAGCATTAACTTTTTTTAGATTATCAATTATTTTTTGAATTTCTTGCAATGAAGCATATTTTTCTTCATAATCACTATCTTTATAACTTTTTTCTAAATCACTTATTTTCTGTTTAATTTCAGCAATATCATTTTTATAATTACCTTGTTTAACTTTTAAATAGCCAAAAGCACCACCTATAATGAATACTAAAACCAAAGGCAAGATAAGATATTTAAGGTATTCTTGGAAAATATTTTTTTTCTTGGTAGCTAGATAATATTGTTCCAGTAGATCAATATCTTTGCTTTTATTTCGCTTGAACATTATTATCCCTACCTTTCACATAAACTTCCAATAGCATAAACATACTTATGGAGTAAGAATTCCTTAGAGTTACCACTGTAATAAATCGTATTACTATTAGCTAAGCGCATTGCCCTTATATCGACACTATCACTTACTACTTCAAATAGCATTTTTTCTTCATAATCATCCAATCCACAAAAATATACTCTTTCAATATTTTGATTATAATCAGCCGTTTTAATAAACTGCTTAAACTTAATTAAAATATTGCTTACTTCCATAGTAAAGGAACTGCTTCCTCGCTCAGAAAACAATCTTGAACGGTTCGAGAAAACATACTTACCTTCCTCAAATAAATATAAAGCTATATCATTACCATTAATCACCGCAATAACAAAGTTTCTTTGAGAAAGTCTGATAATATCTTCTATTAACTTATCGATTGCATTAAGAGAAATATCAATTGCAGTTATTTCAATCCCCACATCATCAAAAATATTTAAATAATCTTCTATCATCTGCTTTTTCATTGCACAACAAAGAATCTCAATCCCTGGTTTATCTACTAATTTATCTTTTAAAATTGTATAATCATAGATCAAATCATGTTCACCATTTTCTAAGCTATCAATTTCTTCTTTAACGATTGCATGTATTTCTTTATCCTTGATCTTAGGAACAATTAAATTCTTATGCACGATTTGTCCACTATCAATAACCAGCTTACAATCACCAATTCCTTTTTTATTAATTATGCGCAATACATCTTTTAAAGCATCTTCATCCATGATTGCACCATCAAGCATAGTCCCCTCAGGTAATTGATAATCTTGAAAATCACTAATATCAATTTGATTACTGCCATTACATACACCACTGACCAATTGTGCACTCGTATTCGATAAATATATTATATTTTTCATAAAGTCCCCCTACATACTTCCAACATTTTGATACATTGAATAAATTGGTACTAACACAGAAATAATAATTACACAAATTACTACTGCTAAAACAATAATCATAGCTGGTTCCAAAATAGCAACCATTTTTTCTGACGCTAACATAGCTTCATAATCAAAATCATCAGCTAGTGAACTCAGTAAGTCTTCAAGGTTTCCACTTTCTTCACCAATATATACACTTGAAGTTAATTTAATATCAAATCCATCAATCATTCCAATTGCAACTGACAATGCCTCACCATTTCTAACCGCTTTAATAGAGTTATCAAACTGCGTTTCAATATATTTATTACCAATCGTAGATTTTACGATCACCATTGCATTAACAATTGAAATCCCACTAGAATATAAAGAGCATAAAGTTCTTGCAAATCTTGAGGTATAAATTATTTTCATTAGTTTCCCAATTATCGGCATTTTTAATTTAAAGCGATCAAACTGATATTTAACTTTTGGTAATTGCAACAATGACACAATTATTAATATTAATACTAGGATGCCAATCAACAGTGCGTACCAGTAACTCATAATAAATTTACTAATTATAATATTGATTTCTGTTATTAATGGTAATTCCATTCCCTCAAACATACTAAAGAACGATGGTAACACAGCTGTATAAACAATCAATAAAACAACAATTGTAACTATTCCTAATATGACTGGATAAGTCATTGCTGATTTAACTTTATTTTTAATCTTATTATCATTTGTAAATTGATTATTTAAGACCATCATTGTATCTTGCATGTTCCCGCTCGCTTCACCAGATCTTACCATTTGAATTAATATATCAGGAAAGGCTTTCCCCTGTTCTTTTAATGCATCTGATAATGTTTGTCCCTGCTGCAATTTTACATATATATCATTATAAATCGCTTTTAGTTTCTTATTATCTTCACGGCTTGCTAAAATTGAAACCGTTCGAATCAGCGGTAATCCAGAATTCATCATTGTTCCAATCTCACGACAAAAATTAGCTAATTCCTTCAATTTCATCTTATAATTTTTAGTTTCTTCTTTAGTTATATCTTTATGAGAAATCAAATACATATCTTTAACACGTAAAAGCTGACTAAGTTCATGCTCATCCCTAGCCTCCGTTTTTCCTGTTATTTTCTTTGCGTTTATATCACGTGCTACATATTTATAAATTGCCATTTCTCTTCCTCACTTATAAATTAAAAAATGATAGATACACCCTAATTATTTCATTTCCATATAATAGTGCTATAAATATCCCTAAACACAAATATGGTCCAAAAGCCATGTGTGACTGCTCTTTTGACTTTTTTGTTACCATCAAATAACTAGCATAAATCCCCCCAGCTAATAGTCCAATAAAACCAGCTAATAAAGTATTTATCCAGCCAAGCATAAATCCACAAACAAACATCAGTTTCATATCACCACCGCCAAAACAGTCTGGTATGGCTAATGTCATTAATAACATAAACCCACTAACTGATGCCATTCCAATAACACGACTACTAATACTAATTTGAGGCTCTAAAACTGCACAGACAATAACTGGAGCAACCAAAGCAATAACTAATCCATTAGGGATAGTCATAGTATCAAAATCAATCATTGTAATCGTCAATAAAATCATTGCTAAAACAAAACTAACTAATGTCATCCAAGTAAAACCATAACGATAAAAGCATAACATTGCTAACAAACCACCACATAATTCAATTAATGGATACCGTGGGCTAATTGGCTCTTTGCAAAAGCGACATTTACCTTTTAGAAACAGCCAACTAAAAACAGGTATCATATCATATGGTTTTAATGTATTGTGACAACTAGGGCAAAAACTTCGTCCATTAACAAAATCCAAATCTCGAGGAATTCGATAAATTAATACATTGATAAAACTGGCAATACAGCTTCCCAAAATAAACATATAGATATAAGCTATTATCAAAAAATCCACATTTTCACCCCTTATCAAACTACTAAAATTATATCATAAATTAATCTTCCAACCTAACATAACATCATCTTGAACACACTTCTATACCAGTAATTTAACTTTTTTCTGATACATCTATAATACTTTCTTAAATTTATAATAAATTTTTCTCTAAATAAGCTAAAGAAGCAAAAACTGGCTATCACATGATAACCAGTTTATTTTACAATGATATTAATTTTTCATCAATTGTAACATCTCTATTCTTTTCCATCAATTGTGATATCTTTATTCTTTGTTACAGTTGCCGTAACATACTTATCATCGTCACTTAACCATTTTATCGTATATTTCCCTTCTTCTTTGAGCTCAATTGATATCTTTTTGTCTGCTGTATCATTGTTAATTCCAGTTTTCTTAGCAGCTTCAGTAGCAATCGCAGTGTAATCAGCTGCATTACCTAGTGTTTCAGCTTTAGCTTCTTCTGTTTGGACTACTACATATATAGATCTAGCTTCTGCAATATATTTAGAATCCTTTGCTTCATCAATATATCCCATTACCGCTGGAACAGCAATAGCAGCTAAAATCCCCAAAATTACTAATACTACGATAATTTCAATAAGCGTAAAACCTTTCTTATTTTTAGATTTTTTCAATCTTTTTAATAATAATTCTTTCATTTTTTCTCCTCCGTTTATCATCAATGAATGTCTAAAAAGTTCTTAACAAAGTAAAACCGGTATTACCTCCTGGTCCCATGCAATACCGATTCTTTTCTTTCTTAACATAACTTTTTACTACAGTTTCATTATATACCCGAAGGTAAAAAATAACAATTAATATCTTAGACTAATCACACATAATTCAACTATTTTAATGTTTTTCGATAATTTGTGATGAACCCGTGATAAATATCATTATTAATCTTCTTGATTGTCTGTACAATTATTATTTTTATGTTGTTTTCGTTGTCTAAAATAATTAACAAGTGAATAATAAACAGGTATCGTTAAAAAAATTAACCAGGTTGGTGACCAAATATTTTCATAGAATCCCTCATACAAAAAATATAAAATTACTAATACAGGATACGGGAATCTGTTAAGGTTGCGGTGTTTAACTGCAGAAATTGCCCCTTCAATAATTGGAACAATTAATAAAAATATCCATAATGGATGCCATAACTCCGTGTATAAGGCTATCCCGATATAAGCAATAATTGCAAGTAATGCAAAAGGAAACTTTGTATAATCTTCATAGTAGTAATCCCAGCCTTTTTCTTTACGAATTTTACGCCATTCTTCTTGATCATATTTTTTATCATCCACAAACACACCAGAACCATCGATATGAATTCTTGAATCTTCTTTTGGATCCTCAACATGAATTCCATTCCAGCCAACATGAACCTCTTCACCATCTTCACCAGTCACATGAATCCCATGTTTTAAACTAATATGAACACTTTCTTTTTTCTTTTGTTTCTTATCTTCTTCTGTTTTTTCTTTTGATGCTTGTTGATTATTACCACTTTCAAATTCTTTTTGATCTGTTTTTAGTAAATCATCCAATGACATTCCATATAACTTGGCAAGTAAGATTAAATTATCTGTATCTGGAGATGCTTCTGCTCTTTCCCACTTACTAACTGCTTGGCGACTGATTCCTAATTCATTTGCTAAAGCCTCTTGTGAAAGATTTTTTTCCTTTCGCAATCTTACTAATCGATTTGCAATTTCTATATTCATAAATTTATTCCTCCCTAAATCACCTACATTATGCAAAATAATGCTTGGTTGCTCTAGATATTCTAGTTTTCAATTTCGCAACCAGTGGTTGCAATATGACCATTATATTATAATTTGTTCGATGAATACACATAAATTATAATATTTGTTGAAATATTTTCAAATAATGATTATCATAAAGTTAGGTGATACATTTGTATGGTGTAAAACACCTCCTTTCTGGTTAATGGACTGTTCCGTGCTTGCGCAGTCCATTTTCTTTTACTAAAAAAACCATTTTTTAAACTATACAAGTATTATTAATAGTATGATTTCTAAAAATCCTTTTGTCTTATCAAAATATAAAAACCTCCTAGTCAGTGTTTAATTATTTACACTGTCTGTTAGGAGGTCATCATATCATTTTTGATATTTTTACATTACAATTTTTTAGCATCATACGTTACTTGAATTCCAAGGTTACTAAAAACTTTAGCATCCATTGGTCCGATAGAAGAAGTAATGTGCGCTTGGGTCCCCTGTAGTTTAGGTAATTGTTGTAGCGCTAACTTAGCATTGTCATTATTAACAGCACTTAATGATAATGCAATCAATATTTCATCACTGTGTAAACGTGGATTAACACTTCCTAAATATTCAGTCTTTAAATTTTGAATTGGACCAAAGGCTGTTGGTGAAATTAAATGTTCATCATCACTGATATTAGCTAAATATTTAATAGCATTGATTAAAATTGCAGAACATGATCCCATGAAATCAGATGTACGACCTGTAATGATTGTTCCATCATCTAATTCGATTGCTCCTGCATAACAATTAGCTTCTTTCGACTTTTGGTTTGCAGCCGCAACACACTTACGATCTTCAACTACAACCTTTGCCTGATTCATAACAAGTTCTTGCTTATTAACTTCGTCTAATGAACACTCTTCACGAACATAGCGATTCATTGTATTATAGTAACGACGAATTATTTCTTGGCGACTAGCTTCCTTACAAGCTTCGTCATCACTCATACAAAAACCTACCATATTAACACCCATGTCAGTTGGTGAGTTATATGGACTAGTTCCATATATTTCTTCAAACATATTCTTTAATACTGGGAAGATTTCAATATCACGATTATAATTAACAGTTACTTTATTGTATGCTTCAAGATGAAAAGGATCGATCATATTTACATCATTTAAATCAGCAGTAGCAGCTTCATAGGCTAAGTTAACTGGATGATTTAATGCTAAATTCCAAATTGGGAATGTTTCAAATTTTGCATACCCAGCTTTAATACCGCGAATATGTTCATGGTATAGTTGTGATAAACATGTTGCCATTTTACCACTTCCTGGGCCCGGAGCTGTTACAACTACCAGCGGCTTAGTAGTTTCAATATAATCATTTTTTCCAAACCCTTCCTCGCTAATGATTCTTTTAGTATTAGTTGGATAACCATCAATCAAATAATGTAAGTACACGGCAATATTTCTTTTTTCCAATCGGCTTTTAAAAATATCCGCTGCTTTTTGACCATCATACTGAGTGATTACTACACTTCCCACATATAGTCCCTTTGCTCGATATATTTCAATTAGACGTAAAACATCATTATCATAAGTAATACCTAAATCGCCCCGAACCTTATTACGTTCAATATCACTGGCAGAAATTGCAATAACTACTTCTGCTTGATCTTTTAATTGTAATAGCATCTGCAACTTACTATCTGGGGCAAACCCTGGTAAAACTCTTGAAGCATGATAGTCGTCAAACAATTTACCACCAAATTCAAGATACAATTTATCACCAAATTGATTAATTCTTTCTTTAATATGCGATGATTGCATCGTTAAATATTTATTATTATCAAATCCTATCTTCATACTATCCTCCAAATATATTTTATCTAAAATATTCTACTTTATTTAACAAATGATTGCACGACTTTGCATTAAATCCTTCTTAAAGATAAAAAATTATCACGCATAAAAAGATTTACCCTAAGACAAACATTACCAATATCAATTTCAGCAGTTACAAAAAGAAGTTTAATTTCACTAAGAAACTAAACTTCTTTTTTATACAAAGCAACACTTTGATAAGGTTTTAAACAAAGGTTTGTTAAATCAATTTCATTATAATTATTAATTAAAACTTGATAATTGATTACATCAAGATTTAGGAGAACATCTTGACCATAAAAATTATTTAAAACAATTAATTCTTGATTATTTAAACTACGTTTATAACCAAATACTTGTGGATGATTTTCAAGAATAGGAATATATTCACCAGTACTGATTATTTTATATTCCTTTCTCAATTTAATTAGCTTTTGGTAGTGATAAAAAATCGAATCAGTATCTTTAAGTGCCGCATTCACATTTATTGTTTGATAATTAGTATTGACTTGAAGCCATGGTGTTCCATCAGAAAAACCACCATTTACATTTTCATCCCATTGCATTGGAGTACGTGCATTATCCCGTGATTTATCTTGTAAAATTTGATGAATCTCTTTTTCTTCAAGACCTTGATTTTTTAAAATGTGGTAAGCATTAATGCTTTCAACATCCCGATATTGATTAATATTTGTAAAGTAATGATTAGTCATTCCAATTTCTTCGCCTTGATAAATATACGGTGTACCACGCATTAAATGAATTGCCGTTGCCAACATCTTTGCAGAATGAACTCGAAATTTTTTATCATCTCCAAATCTAGAAACACTTCGTGGCTGATCGTGACAATTCCAAAATAAGGCATTCCAGCCTTGTCCTTCTTGCATTCTTACTTGCCACGTATTCAAAAGTTCTTTCAATTCTTGAAAATCAAATGGCATTGATGTCCATTTTTCTTTATTAACATAATCAACTTTTAAATGGTGAAAACTAAAAACCATATCTAATTCTTTATTTTGGGGATTAGTATAACCAATACAATTTTCAACACTAGTGGCTGACATTTCTCCAACCGTAATACAACCAGCTACTCGACCAAATGAACGGGTGTTGACTTCATGAAGATATTTATGAACTTTAGGCTGATCGCAATAAAATTGTTTTCCCAATCCATCAGGACTATCTGCAAAAACTCGTTTATCAATATTATTTATGACATCGAAACGGAATCCCCGAATTCCCTTTTTTAACCAAAAGTTCACAATTTTAATCAATTCATTTCTAACTTCTTCATTCTCCCAATTTAAATCAGCTTGTTTTTCATCATAAAGATGTAAATAATATTCATCAAATTCAGGAACATATTTCCAGGCTTTTCCACCAAATTTAGAATCCCAGTTAGTAGGCAAATTCCCATTTTTACCTTTTTTAAAAAAATAATAGTTTTTATATTTCGAGTTTCCTTTTAAAGCTTCTTGAAACCAAATATGTTCTGTTGAAGTGTGGTTAAATACCATATCAAACATTAAATAAATATTTCTTTTTTTAGCTTCTGCAATTAATAATTCAAGATCTTCCATGGTTCCAAAAATTGGATCAATACTATAATAATCTTTGATGTCATAACCACTATCCCGTTGTGGTGAAGCAAAAATCGGACACATCCAAATCATATCAATTCCAAGTTTTTGCAGGTAATCTAATTTTTCAGTAATTCCCTTAATATCTCCGATTCCATCACCATTAGTATCTTTAAATGATTTTGGATAAATTTGATAGATGACTTTATCTTCGTAATACATATTTTTCCTCGTTCCTTTAATCAATTTTAATAATTTCTGTTTCTAATTTTTTGATGTTACAATTTTCTTTTAATATACTAATCTTTTCTCCACTTGTAAAAATAACCGGTGAGACTATTGACTTCCCATGTTCTTTAATATAAGCAATATCGACTTTAGCTAATTTATCTCCTTGTTTTATATATTCACCAACTTTAACAAATGATTCAAATCCTTTACCTTCTAACTGTACTGTATCCATTCCAAGATGAATCAAGATTTCTACACCATTATTACCTCTTAGGCCATAAGCATGTTTAGTAGGAAATGTCATTACGATTTCTCCGCTAACTGGAGCTAGAACATCACTATCTGTTAATTCAATTGCAAATCCATCACCCATTGCTTTGGTTGCAAAAACTTGATCTTCTACATCCTCAATCTTAATTAGTTTTCCAGTCATTGGTGATACAAATTTCTCATTATCAATTATATCTGTTTCAATTCCTAAGTCTTTATCTGTTAATTTCTTTTTACCAACAATATATGTTAAAACAAATGGAATCACAATTGCAATAACCATCGCAATAGCAAAGTTTCCCATATATTTTGGAATAATTGATAAGATTCCAGGAATTCCACCAACTCCAACTGAAGTTGCCATTGTCCCTGTTGCTACCGAAAACGTTGCGGCAATTGCAGAACCAATCATCCCACACACAAAAGGAAACATATATTTTAAATTGACTCCAAACAAGGCAGGCTCAGTAACCCCTAAATAACAAGAAATACATGCCGGGATACTAACTTGTTGAGCTTTTTCATTTTTCTTTTGCAAAACTATCATCGCTAAAACAGCTGATCCTTGAGCAATATTAGATAATGCAATCATTGGCCATAAGATCGTTCCTTTAAACATACTTACTAGTTGCATATCAATTGCATTAGTCATATGATGCAATCCAGTAATTACCAATGGTGCATATACAAAACCAAATAATGTTGCAAATAACCAGCCAAAGTTAGATGTAAGACCACCATAAACCACATCAGAAATAAAGTTACCGATTACCCATCCAATTGGTCCCACTACAGTATGCGCAACTATTACCGCAGGCACTAACGAAAAGAATGGTACAATAATCATACTAATTGCTTCAGGCGAAACTTTTCTAAAGAACTTCTCCAAATAAACTAGAGTAAATCCCGCCATCATTGCAGGAATAACTTGTGCTTGATACCCAATCATCTGTACTTGGGCGAATCCAAAATCCCAGACTGGTATATCCTTAGCTGCTGTTGAAGCTACTGAATAAGCATTTAATAATTGTGGAGAAACTAATGTAATTCCTAAAATAATACCTAGAATTTGACTAGTTCCCATCTTTTTAGTTATTGACCAGCAAATACCAACAGGTAAAAAATGGAATACTGCTTCACCAATTAACCATAAAAATGAGTCTACACCACTCCAAAATTGTGAAATTTGAACTAATGTTTTTGTTCCATTTTCAAACATTGCAATTGAATCAATCACATTTCTAAATCCTAGAATCAACCCTCCACAGATCAATGCAGGAATTAATGGAGCAAAGATTTCCCCTAAATTTCCCATTAATCTTTGAAGCCAGGTTTGATTTGATTTAGCATCACTTTTTACTTGCTCTTTACTAACCCCTTCAATTCCAGCAATCTTAATAAACTCATTATAAAATTCTTGAACATCATTACCAATAATCACTTGAAATTGACCGCCTTGTGTAAATGTACCTTTAGCACTCCCCAAGGTTTCAATCTTGTCTACATCAGCTTTACTCTCATCCCCTAAAACAAAACGCATTCTAGTAACACAATGACTAACTGCTCTAATATTTTCTCTACCGCCAACAAATTCTAAAAGTTTACTTGCATCACTACTGAATTTTCCCATCTTTTTTCTCCTTTTTTACATGTACGTACATCTTTTGTAATTATATAATAACTTGTACGTACATGTAAGTCAATACATTTTTAATAAAATAAAAAAGGAAGCTAAACTTCCTTTGTAATTCCAACCATCTTCAATAAATATTGTGCATTTGTTGTTTGACTTCGACCATATTTAATTAAATAATCGAATTTAATCTTATCTCCTTGATAATATTCATTAAAATGATAATTACTGCATGAAATCTCATTTTCTAATTCACATAATTCAAAATCATGAGTTGTAATAAATGTGAAAATATTATTTGTTGACAATTGCTTGACCGTTTCTTGTGCTCCAATGATTCGATCTTTTGAATTAGTACCTTTAAAAATTTCATCAATTAACGCAATCATCAAATTACCTTGACGATTAGCTTCAACGATTTGTTTTATTCTTAATAATTCAGCATAAAATGATGAAATCCCATTAAGATCATCTTCTATTCTCATCGAAGTAAAAATTTGCATCAATGAGCAATCAAATGATTTTGCCATAACTGGTCCGCCTGCATACGCTAGTACAAGGTTAATCCCAATCGTCCTTAAAAAAGTCGTTTTTCCAGACATATTTGAGCCTGTAATTACACATACTTGGTGATTCATCATAAAACTATTAGCAACAGCTTGTTCATTTGGCATCAATGGATGATAAGCTTCACCAAATTCTAAATATGTAGTTTGATCACCATGAAAATTCGCAAAACAAGTAACATCTTTAGTATGGAGTAATACTTGTAAACTCGTTAAAGCTTCAAATTCGCCAATTGCATCTAACCACCGCTCAATTGAACTAGCATATTGCTTAACCCAACGATCATATCGTTCTTTACAATTGATATCCCATAACAAAAGTCCATTTAATAAAATGAATGCCAAAAGATTATTCCGTTGCTTAACAGCACTACTAAGACTTTTTAGTTCATCAAAAGCTATACTTGAAGCCTCTAATCTTGCTTGTAACTCTACCAAAAAAGGTGATGTAAAAGTGGATTGTTTAATCAGATGACTAATATTTTGATAATTATTCAAGCAATGTGATAATTTAGAAACTTGCTCAAAAATTATTCCATGACTGTTTAGATTTATAATTGCAATAATCAGTTGTCCAAAAATTAGCACTGGCACTAAAATTACTGATAACTTGAAATAAAATTCGAAAAGAAACATGACAATGGTAATAATCGTAAGTATCGGAATTAAATATTTAGCAAACCCCCAGCTCCGTTTAACTTTATTTTTTCCTAAATTATTAACAAAATCCTCAATAATTCGTTCATTAACTTTAGGTTTTTCAAGCATTCTGCCATAGGTTTCCAATGATAAAACAAAATTATTATTATTCGATAATTCTAAAACAGCTTTTTGCTCTTCAATAATACCTTTTTCATTAAAACTTGTACGCGTTAATTTATCAAGCAAACATTTCTTACCACGAATCGTACTTGCAACATTAAAATATTGGAACAATGAATTCTTTCCCACTAAATCTAAATCCTTCATCACCCCAGTAACATTATCAACATAGTCTAGTCCCGTTTCATCAAAAGCTTTCCAATCATTATTATAGCGATCTAAATAACGTTGAATTACAATTGCTTGAGCATTTAAATAACTCAATCGTTCCGTTATTTTACTATGAATAACTATTAAAATAATAAAAATAGCAATCCAAATTAATGATGAATATACTAATAACTGATTATTAGTAAAATTGCCTCCTAATAAAAATCCAACAATCAATAATCCAATAATTAAACGAGCAATTGAAATTTTTAATGATCTACTATCTAAATTCGCTTTTTCTTTTCTAATATTGTCTTGGAATAATAAATAATCTTTTTGTGTCATAGCCCCTCCTAAAAAAGAACTCATTAAAGTTGAGTCCTTCTTGCAAAATCAACAAATCTAAACTTATCAGGACGATGTTTCGAAATCGTATATTGAAACAATGAAGCATCTTCTAAATATGTATAAGATTTCACACATACTAATAGATCATATTCATGCATATCTAATAAATTCTTTTCCTCTTCTGTCGCCTTAACAACTGTAAACTCTTTTCTTGCAAAACTGATTTTTAAACCCAATTCATTTTCAATATAATTATATAGTGAATCAGCAGCAATTGTTTCTGTTATATTAGGAACAATATTAGCATTTAAATAATCGGTATCCAATATTACCCGCTCACCATCAAATGAACGAATTCGTCTTATTTTATAATAATTACCACTATCCATATATAGTTCTTTTTTCATTTGAACATCAACTGGGTTTAAAGATAATTCAATAACTTTAGTAACAACCTCGCTATTAATAGTCTTGGCTAGTTCTTTAAAACTCATTACGCCAGAAACTGGAAATGCGACTTTATCAACATCTAAAACTAGTGATCCTTTTCCTTTATTTTTTTGAATATAACCATTTTTTAATAAAATATCCAAAGCCTTACGGATAGTATCACGAGATGCATTATATAGCTTCATTAACTCATTTTCACTAGGCAAATATGAATGTACTTTGATTTCTTGTTTATCTATTTTATCGATTAAATCCTGAGATATTCTTTGATACTTACTTAACACCTTAACCACCTCTGATACATTATATCAAATAAATTTATTTGTGACACTTAATTAATTCTTCAATACATCCATCTATCCCGTCAACTAAATATTTGGCAACATTCTTGACTGTTTGATGAGAACGATTAAATGTAAAAGAATTTTCAACACTCTTTAACATCGGGATATCGTTCCATGAATCTCCAATAGCTGCCATATCTTCATAAGCTAAGCCATAGAACTCAATTATTCGTTTAATCCCCTTCCCTTTAGAGCATCCTTTCGCAGCAAAATCAAGGTGCCGCTCATTTTGATAAACATCAATAACATCACCAAACATATCAATCATTTTAGTGTATTCTTTACCAGCTTCGTCATTATTTTTAAAATGTAAAGAAAAAGCTTCAAACTGCTCCCCAACTTGATTAAATGATGTAATTAGTTTAACCCGTGGAGATAAATCAAAAGTACGATTAAGTACATACATATCTCCTTGGTAAACAATACTAGTATCGACAGCCTCGTATTGTTCATAAATACTTTGAGCAATTTTTTTATCTATAAATTTTTGATAAATTAAATTTCCTTCCTTATCTAATATTTTTGCTCCTGAACATAGAATATAAAAATCGTAATCTATCTGATGAGGATTAAAATCCTCAATTCCTTTATATGAACGACCAGTACAAACTCCAAATAAATTACCTAGACTTTGAAAATGTTTGATGGCTTGAACATCCTCTAACCGATAATATGAACCACTCTCATCGTAAAAAAATAGTGTTCTATCAAAATCACTTGCTAATGCTTTCATTTTCATCCCTCCATTATTTTTAGTACAACTTTTTTCTATCTCGATTGCTTGATTTTCAAATATTGACACAAGAAAAGGCGTATTACTACGCCTGTAGATAAGCCAAAATCAATTCAATCGTATTGTTGATAGCCTGTTGATGAGAGCGTTCCATCCCATGAGAAGCATGTACTCCCGGTCCAATCAAACCACCCTTAATATCATTACCACCTCGTAAGGCCGCACTAACATCACTACCATAGAATGGATAAATATCTACTGCATAGTTAAGTCCTTTAGCTTTAGCAAGTTCAATAAACTTTGAAGTAATCCCATAATCATATGGTCCACTAGAGTCCTTTGCACATATACTCACATCATATTCACTACATGCTAAATCATCGCCAATACATCCCATATCCACTGCAATCAATTCACTAATATTTTCGGGAATACTAGCACTGCCATGCCCTACTTCTTCGTAAGTTGAAATGATCATAATAACATTGTTGGCAGGAACAATATTCTTTTCTTTCAATTCTTTTAAAACAGTAACTAGGCAAGCTACGCTTAATTTATCATCAAGAAATCTTGATTTAAGAAAACCACTATTAGTGTATGTTGTTTTAGGATCAATAGCAATATAATCACCATTATCAATCCCTAAAGCTGTAACATCTTCTTTATTTTTTACAACTTCGTCTAATCGAATATGCATATTTTCACATTTACGAATAGCTGTTTTTGATTCCTCATATACATGAGCGGCAGGATAATTGCTTAAAATAGTTCCTGTATAAATTTTGTTTTCACGTGTAATTACTCGACAGTATTCACCATCTAGAGTCGGGACGATTGGACCCCCAACATTAGTGAAAGCTAATTCTCCATTATCTCTAATACTTCTAACCATTAAGCCTAGAGTATCCACATGAGCACATAAACCAATTGTTTTATCATTCTTGCCATCAACATAAATATAAAGATTTCCTTTATTATTCATTCCTGTACGATAACCTAATTGTTCAACTTCATTTTTAACAAATTCAATAACTTCTTTGCAATAACCTGTAGGACTATCAATATTTAATATTTTAGTTGCAAAATCTATTACATAATTTTCCATCATTTAACTCCTTTATTCTCTTCTTCAAGTATATAACTAATTACTAATAATTTAAACAATAAAAACAGCCTTATTTACTGATACGTTTTGAATAATTTAAAAGGATTAGGGCTACTCTTTTAAACTTTCTTTGAGATCGCAGCAATTTTAAGACTGTTTTACATTATTAATAATAACAAACTACAGGACAATTAACTTCAATACTATTATATAATTGTGAAGCAATTCCCGTAGGTAAATTAATACAACCATGAGAACCATTGTTCATATAAATAGTTCCACCCCACTTAGAACGCCAGCTTGAAGAATCATGTAACCCGATTCCTTTATTAAAAGGCATCCAATAAGAAACTGGAGTTTCATATGGCCATGTTCCATCAGGTAATTTTGTTCCCCGAAGAACACGATTTCTTTCCTTATTATATAAATAATAGGCACCCGCTGGTGTACGGCGATCAGCAATATTGTATGTACCAGAAACAATATCTGACTCTAATACGATCTGACCATTTTTATGATACCACATATGTTGCCCTGATAAATCAATTTCAACAAAAGTATCACCTAATCCACCATTATCCAAAGAAGCTTCACGACCAGTTGTAACAGGTGTTCTGACACCCACTTTATTGGCATAAATATCTTCTAATAAACCGCTTATTTCCTTACTATTTTGGAGTCTTAAACCATAATTACCACCGCTAACTGTAATCGTCCGATTATTAGCCCCAACAAAAGTTCGGCTTCCACCAACACTGTTAATTTTCTTCGCTAAACTTCCAACAAAGTCAGTTACTTTTTCTTTAAATACAGCATCATCACGATAATAATTACCACTTTCATCTATTGATAACCAAGTAACCAAAGTACTACCATCTAACACTACATCTCCAGAACGTGTTTTATAGGTTATCGCCGCAGATGCATACTTTCTAGCTGCATCTAATAAATTTTGTAATTTCGCATCATTAGCTTTTACAGCGGGTTCTACATAACATTTTTTCTCCGTTAAATTTAAACTTTCTTTACCTTCACTAAAGGCTAACTTTATTTCACTAATTAGTTTTTCTTGATCAATCGTTGAACCATTGACCTCGTTGGTGATGGTAAACTCATTATTTAGATATTCCACTTTAGCATCGACCGGTGCCACTTGCACCTCTTCTTGAAGATGTCCCAAAGAAGCCACCTTAGCTCTTAAAACTGTTTCATCAACTTCAGCTAGATCATTAACTACATTTTTCGATTTATTAAAATAAGCTCCAATCCACCCAAAAGAATTTTGCTTTTTCAAAATATTCTTAACATTATTATTACTATTATAGCGAACTCCACATTCGCTTCCTGAAACTGTTTCAGTTGCTTCATCATTAAAAATCAATTTTAAAGAACGAGCATCTATTTGTTCCGCTAACTTTTCATTCGCTTCAGTTAATGTTAAACCACTGACATTGATATCATTAATGTATGTACCACTTAAAAACTTCTTATTGAAATAAAAACTTCCAATTAAATAAATAATGACTAATAATGATACTAAGATTCCAATAATAATAATCTTTTTTTGTACCCCTGTTTTTTTCCCTGATCTTACTTTTTTAGTCATTTCTGACTTTTGCTTTGATTCAATCGTATCGTTTGTGTTACTCATATTTTCCTCTTGTTTATCCATCTAAATTCTCCCAATATAAGCGATTATTTTGTCTATTAGCATTCTAGCATTTTCCCCTTAATTGTCAACCAAAACAGTTGAAAAGTATGGTATTTTTAAGAATTATTAATAATTTATTGGTAAATCATGTTGTTTTTTTAGATATAATCGTAACTTTTTGATATCTCCATTATGCTGATAACCATGCATTTTAGCAATCTTTGCACCTTCAACATTAGCTTTTATATCGTCAATAAAAATACATTCCTCAGCCTTTAAATTAAATTTTGAAAGAAAATGTTTGAAGATTTCAAGATCAGGTTTTAATAATTGGTAGCGTGCAGAAATATAAAAATCATCAAAATATTTAAAAGCTTCGATATTTTGGTAATAATCATCAAATTGGAGACTGCAATTAGATAATAGATAAATATGATAACCTTGCTCTTTTAGTTCTTTAACTAATGCTACCATTTCAGCAAAAGGCTCAAAATAATCATACCAATGCAATAATGCATGTCTAATCAACTGCGGATTGTCGGTTTTTAATTCCTTAAGAGCTTCTTCCACGGTGAGTAATCCTTGATCTAGCTTTTGCCACTGTTTTGAAGCAAATAACTCTCTTTCAATCACATCTTGTTCTAAACTATCATTTGATAATTTACTAGCAATATAGTGCGGATCCCAACGCAAAATAACATTTCCCAT
Organism: Erysipelatoclostridium sp. MSK.7.34; assembly: GCF_019041935.1. NCBI lineage: Bacteria > Bacillati > Bacillota > Erysipelotrichia > Erysipelotrichales > Coprobacillaceae > Thomasclavelia > Erysipelatoclostridium sp. MSK.7.34. The sequence continues at coordinate 58,071 of NZ_JAHPYJ010000010.1, read as the reverse complement.
ATCAAAAACAATATTTTTAATCATGCATTAACGCTCCTAAAATAGCGACCCCTTTAATAATCTGTTCATTAGTTGGAGTTGAAAAATTCATCCGAAACGATTGACATGGTTTATTATCATCATCATAGAAAGCATTTCCTGGAACTACTGCTACTTTATGTTCAACAGCTCTTTTAACAAACTCCGGCATATCAATTCGTTCTGGTAGAGTCACCCAAATAAACATTCCCCCATCAGGAATTGTCCATTTACAATCTGGACTGAATTGTTTTTTCATTTCTTCCAACATCAAATTACATTTTTGCTCATATACTGCCTGTAATTTTTTTAAGTGTACCTCCATATCCGTTTCATTTAAGAAACGAGCCATTACACTTTGCGCCCAAGCATTTGTATGAACATCATTTGTCTGTTTAGCAACTGTGCATTTAGCTAATAGATCTTGATGACCAATCATAACAGCTACACGCATTCCCGGTGCAATAATTTTTGAAAAACTAGCTGCATAAACTACTAATCCTTCATCATCTAATGACTTAATTGAAGGAATTGCATCATTTCTAAATCTTAAATCACCATATGGATTATCTTCAAGAATCAGCACTTGATATTTTTTTGCTAATGTATAAATAGCTTGACGTTTTTCTAAAGAAGTTGTTATTCCAGTAGGATTTTGGAAATTAGGAATCAAATAAATAAATTTTGGTTTTTGCACCCCACTTAAAACTGCTTCTAACTGTTCAAGATTGATTCCATCATCTTCCATATCAATTCCAACTAATTTGGCACCATTACTTTTAAATGCATTTAAAGCCCCTAAAAAGCTTGGATTTTCACAAACAACTAGATCCCCTTCATTACATAAACATTTAGATAAAAAATCCATGATTTGTTGTGAACCAGAAGTAACCATAACACCATCATAGTCTTTCACTACTGTTTCATGCCGTGATAAAAATTCTATTGCTGCTTTTTTAAAGCTTCCGTCACCTTCAGTAATTCCATACTCTAAAATAGAATTAGGACAAGTATTAAAAATATCATCACTAATTCTTTTTAATTGTTCAACAGGAAAAGTCTCACTAGCCGGATTTCCACCACCAAAACTAATAATCTCTGGATCATTCATCATTTTTAAAATTTCCCTAATTGCTGATGCCTTAACACCACTGATCCGATTTGAAAATTCAAAATTCATTTAAATATACCCCCTTATTTGTATACTATTTATTATAAACCAAACATTTACTAATGCAAAGAGCAATAATATGGTTTATAATATATAATAGGATGTACATAAAGGAGGAATTCCATGCAAGCACTTTTCTTAGTTTTACACAAAGTGGAAAAATTAGATGATCTCTTAGCCGCATTACAAAAAAGTGGTATTAACGGAGGGACGATCATTGAAAGCAAAGGGATGCTTAATACATTAAAAAGTAATGATAATTTTATTATCGAATCATTACGAATTTTTCTTGAAGATCCCCGTGAAACAAGCAAAACACTTTTCTTTATTTTAAAAAATGAAGATGTTGAAAAAGCAAGGACCGTTATTGATAAAACTTTAGGCGGCATCGATAAACCCAATACCGGCATTATGTTTGGTATTGATCTAACCTTTGTTGCTGGACTAAACATTGAATAATACTAAAAAACCTTAGCATTTTATTTTGCTAAGGTTTTTATTTACCATTGTAACATTGTCATATACTCACTTGGACTGGATAGTGCTTCCTTATATGCAGTAATCTTGACCATTTTTTCTTTTTTTCCATCAATTGAAGCGATATACACACTATCATAATCATTCTCTAACAACAATGATTGTTTATAGTAATCAAGACGTGCATTAGCAATTTGATAAGAACTCTTTCCTTCACTATCTTTATACTCAACAATATCACCAGTTAAAACAAGAATATACGCTTCATGAGTAGGTACCTCACTGCTGTTATTCAATAAAGGAGAGCCCTCACCTGGCGGTAATAACTGCATCACTTTATTAAAAACTTGACGATTTGATATTTTATAGTTTAATACTTCTTCATCTGCTTTAATATCCATTGAAACTTCTTGATACTTATCATCAAAATCCTTATTACTTACAAAATCTAATAACTGAACTTTTAAGACCTGATTTTCAACAACTAATCCACTTAATGTTTCAGTTACTTTTTTTTCTGGTTGTTCACTTTTTGTCCCACCAAACTTTAAAACTAAAAAAGTTATCAATAGTAACGCTATTATCCCCAATAACATTAACGCATTTTTCGTTAATTTCAGAGGTTTTCGTGCCATAATCACACCTCCTTTTACTTATTATATCATATCTCCTGCTTATTTTTCTTTACAAGTTAATTTATTCTCTTTAGCATTTTTTGTTAATTTTTCAAAAGAAACCGTTCCATCACCATTTAAATCTATTAATCCAACCTCATTAAGTTTTTTTAAATCACCATTTTCTATATCAATTATAAATTCCTGACGAACAATTTGATCTTTATCAGTAAGCTTTATTTCCAACCCATCTATTTCTTTATATACATTTAATTGTGATTCAAGTGTACTAACTAAGGTCTCATCATCATAATCCGTATCTCTATAATCATTAATCGTCACATTCACGATCCTGATAACCTTATCGCCTTTAGCTTCATAAGTATTTTCAATATCGCCATAATCAAAACTTCCTTTACAAACTGTTATACTCTTAGTAGATGAATCACTACATCCAGTTAAAATTCCTGCTATCATCATTACTATAAATATTTTTTTCATTTATGATCCTCTCCGTCTTTTATATTCATCGATCATGTAAGGCTGAATTTCCGGATATGTCCAGCATTCGGGCAGTTCCTTCGATAAAAATATTTTTTCTATCTCAGAATCAGGTAAATCCGCCATTTTTTCAATTTCGGCATAAAATATTGTTCCAAAAGACTCTTTTGATCCAGTTTTCTCAACAACTCCGTAGTCGCAAAAACGTTCAAGCGTATAAGTAACAGCTCCCGTTTCTTCATACAATTCACGTCTTGCACATGCTTCAATGCTTTCCCCATTTTCACGATGTCCTCCAGGTATTTCAAATGTCTTTCGCTGTTTATGTTTACAAAATACCCACTGTTTTAAATAACGGCTAATAATTACCGCAAATTTTAAATCATGCTCCGCTACAGATTCATAAAAAGATACTTTCATCTAAATTCACCTACATTTCTATATGTATAGATTTTATCATATTTAGACTTATTTAGCTGAATTTTTCAAAAACTTTCAAAATATAAAAACCATGGTAACACTACCATGGCTTAAATACATTATAATAAATTCTGTAAATGTTTTACAATTTCATTTTCAGGAACAAAACCAGTAATCTGGTCAACTGCTTTACCATCTTTAAAAATAATTAAATTTGGAATTGCCTGAACCCCATAACGCCCGGCAATATCACTAGAAGCATCAACATTTAATTTATAAAAATTAACATGCTCCATCTTTTCTGCTAACCCTTCAATAACTGGAGATAACATTTTACATGGTCCACACCAGTCAGCATAAAAATCTACTAAAACGATACCGCTAGCAATTGCGTTATCAAATTCATTACTATTTAAAATTTTCATTTTTATCACCTCATTAACATTATGCCTAATCTATAAATAATTACAACTAATTTGCTTTAATTTTATCATATTCTTGTAAAGCAAGCGACATTGGGTCATTATCGTCAAAAGAAATCGAATCACCTTGATAACTTTCACTACCATCATTAGAACGCTTAAATCTAGTAATTTGACCCGGATTATCATAGTCAACTTTTACTAATAAATTAGGGTTATTTTCAAACTCCGACAGCTTTCTTTGAAGAATATTTTTAAATAATAGAATATCATTTTCTGTTCTAATTTCATTCTCACTTTCACCCGGCAATGCATAAGTAAGATATTGATATGTGTCAAGCTTATTAATAATATAATAATAATTATCAAACCAACTTTTTAAAAGTGCCGCATCTAACTTTTTGATTACCATTAAATATTCTTGATCCGAAATTTGATAACCTCTTGTTACCTTATCACCATTATCCTTATAATAAGTAATTTTTAAGTTATGACTGCCATAATCACTTTTTTGTTTTAAAATTTCCTGATGAATTGCCACTACTGTATCAATTGATTTTTGATCAGTTAATTTACTATTAATCTTGTTGTACCCAAAATTTGAATTAATTTCTACTGCTTTAATATCATGAGGAATATAATTTTCTAAATATCCTTTTGAACCAATAAAAATTACAATTGTAACTAAAACAATTAATGTTCCCTGCACTATGCACAATACATACCTAATACGTTTTGACTGAATAAATTGAATAATAAAAGTCGCAACAAAGGTTGCAATAATATTGATAATAATAAAACTCTTCAAAGATTGAACAGGAATATCCAAAATAGAAGTAATCAGCCAAGAAACTGAAATAATACAAATTAGTTTAATTACTTCACCAATGATTTTATAAGTGAAACCATGATAATTGTTAACACACTCCCGATTACTGCTTGCTAAAAAAGCCATTATAAATATAACTAGACCATAACCAGCATACAGCAAAAGATAATAAGAACTTAAACCACTAAGTCCACCAATAAATAATCGAAAAGCGGGCAAAATAATACTTACGACCTCCATTGAAAAATCAGCACTAATGATTCCTCTAACAAAAGTCTGATAAACAGAAAATAAACTCATATAAATAATGAATGGCGATATATTAATAACAATTTGTAGAATAATATCCATAATTACTGATGTCGTTAAATAGGCAGCTAGATTACCTAAACTATAATAAATCCAAATCATTAAAATTGCTGAAGAACAATTTTTAAGTACTAATCCTTGTCCTAAAATAACATCAACAATACAATAGATTATGACAGGTATAATTATGCACAATAATCCGCTTAAATATCTGATCATAAAACTTTGTATTTTTGTATATGGCAAAGATGAAAAATGAGTCTGTTGGGTTTGATCAAATAAGTAACTTAAATTAACCATCGGAACAACTAATGAATAGAGTAAGATAATTAGATAAAACATTCCTACAGGAACATCAGAGTGAAAAGAAATCAGACTGATTACCAAACTTAAAGCTAGAAAACCACTAAAAATAACAACTGTATTTTTTAGCTGTTTTAAATCATTTTTTAATAAACTGATCATCATCTTTAACCACCTACCTTTATATCATTAACGATCACGCCATCATCACCTTTCTTTAAGGTAAATTCTAATGGATAAGTATAGTTATTTCCTTCTTTTGTAACAACTTCATAGGTACCTTGATAAATAACTTCATCATTACTAAAGGCTATAACTGTGCTATCACCGTTTGGATAGACCATATCAATTGTTTCGTGACTAAATTGTGTACTCACTACGGCTTTGATTTGTTCTTCAAACTTTGTTGAATCACTATTAATATCATCAATAACATCTCGACAATTTTCAATAAAAACAGCTCGTTCGATCAACTCATCGCTAGTAATAAAATTCGTTATTGCTTCATTACTGCTTATTAAATAATTGACACTATCAGGATTTAATAAATTATATGTTTTAATACTAAATATATTTTTAGGTTTGATTTCTTGATTTGGCAACAATTTAATCAATTCTTGAATTTCCTCTTTATTTAAATAGACTGCATAATCATTAACATAACAAATTAAACTTTTTTCCTTTTTTAAACCCTCAGTATAATTAAGCAGCTTATCAAAATACTTATTTCCTGGTCCATTAAAGAAATCAATTACTGCTTTTTTATTAATATAATAGATACTATAGCTATAATAATCATCATCTAATCCATGTTCATATTGATAAGTATACATCATTGCTAAATCTTGTTGTTCATCATCATATTTTTCAAAATGAAGATCATCACGATGTTTACTCAAATAATTCAAGAATTCCTTTGTAACCTCATTATTTAAGCTTAAGCTAAGATACTCCTGATTACCAGCTAATTCAGCTACTAAATCAGCAGTAACTTCATATCTCGAATTATTAATTCCTGAAAGATATTGCTTATTGACAATCATAAAATTAGCACCAAAAACAATTGCTAAAACAGGTACATAGATTAATAAATTACGATAAACATGTCTTCCTTTAAAAATAATTTCAACGATTATCGCTACAATCATCCCAATCAAAATATAGATTAAAAATAAAAGTGACTGACCTTTGAATCCATATGTGATATTAATTTTTGATACTAATAAAATGACTTCAAAACCACATATCGTTACAGCAATAATCAAAATAGCTTTTAAAACAATAATAATTCGGCGAAATACTAAAGGTTCTCCAATATATTCATTTTCACGATTTTTATAAACATAATAGCTGCAGATTAAGGTAACAATTCCTAAAAATAAATGGAAAAATATATGTGGATACGCACTATAAATAAACTGCATTCCAGCAGCTAACGGAAAAGTAAGATAAAGATATGTGTCATTAATTCCAAGATCAAGATTACTTGGAACTAATTTAGGACTAATATAAATAAGCCCCAATAATAAAATTACTGGTAATGCATATGCTGCTAAACTAAACACAACTTGTCCCAAACGATTACCAGACAGTGAACAAACTAAATAAGTAAGGGTATAATAAATAAATAACAAAAGAAATATCGCCATTATAAATCTTATAAATATATTTCCTTCAGTCCCCGCATTATTTAATCCTAAAAACATCATCAAACCTAATCCCTCAATCAATAATGTAACTAGCGCAATTAAATATCCAGCTAAATAATTTGTAAACCAAACGCATCTTGTCGTCAACGGTAATGAACACATCATTGATGATTTCGTTTTATTAACTTGATAACTCTGAATAAAACAAGGGTATATCGTTGTTAGAACAACTGCACTTATTCCATATACAACTATACAAATTTGACTAAAACCACTATTAGAACCAGAAATAAGCGATAAAATAAAGACTCCCACAAAAATAATTAATGATACTTTAGCAGGAAAGAGATTATTTTTAATGATATTTTTTAGTAAGGGAATATTAACCCATGACTTCCTTGAGTTCATCATATTCTCCTCCTAAAGTAAATAAGAAAATCTCTTCTAATGATAATGATAAAGTTTCATTAATTAAAGGACAATACTTTTCCACAGTACGATTGATTACTTCAATTTCACCAGCAACGATCAAAGTATGAACACGTCCCATCATTTGATGAGATAAAACTTTTAATTCTTTCTCTAAAGCATACATATCATCACCACACTCTAAGACGATTTGTAATTTATGATAGCCTTCTTTAAGATGATCTAGTGCTTCTTCAAAAACAATTTTCCCATTGTTGATCAAAGCGATATGATCACACATACTATCCAATTCATTTAAATGATGACTAGAAATAAAAATTGTCATATTTCGCTCACTTACATCTTGAATCAAAATATCCCAAATAACTTTCCGAATATGTGGATCAAGTCCATCAAACGGCTCATCCATGATCAAATATTCAGGCATGATCGCTAAAGCCAAAATAAACATAACTTGCTTTTTCATTCCTTTAGAAAATTTACTAAAATTTTCTAAACTATCGTGCTTAAACATTTTCATCAATCTTAAATACCGTGCCTCGTTAAAACTTGGATAAATCCCTTGATATAATTCTTTAATATCCCGAATATTATGTCCGAAGGTATCAAAAAATTCATCGGGGATATATACTAATTTTGCTTTTGCTTCAGGATTTTCATAAATACGCATTCCTTCTAATTCAACAAATTCTGTATCACCTTGATAAGCACCTACTAAATGACGAATCAAAGTTGTTTTACCTGCACCATTTTCACCAATAATTCCATAAATTGAACCTTTAGGTATATTTAAAGTAATATTGTCCAAAATTTGTTTGTGATCAATTTTCTTTGATAATTCTTTGACTAATAACATTATTTTCCCTCCCAAGTCTGTTCCATAAATTGGCATAATTGTTCAAAGGTCAAACCAATATATTTACTTTTAGTAACAATCTCTTTTGTGAGAACTTTAATTTGTTGTTCAAACAACTTCGTTTGATTATTTTGTTTTGAGCTAACAAAACTTCCCTTCCCCGGCAAGGAATAAATAAAACCTTGCTCTTCTAAAAGACGATAGGCTTTAACAACGGTATTAGGATTAATATGAATTGATGAAGATAATTCACGGACAGAGGGTAGTTTATCGTCCGCATGCATTAACCCTGTCGTTATATATTCGAGCAGCTGTTTATAGATTTGTTCATAAATTGGAACACTGCTATTATTATCTATTTGCATAATAACTCCTTTCCTACTACATTCTTACAAATGTAGTATACCAAATATATAACTGTATTACAATATATAATACAGTTATATATTGTAATGCCTTTCATTTAATTATTTTTATAATAATGGTTAAATAGTTTGCATTTTTTATTATTTCAAGTAAAATATGGTTTAGAGATAGGAGGTTTTTAAATGAATAAAGTAGCAATTATCACTGATAGTAATTCTGGAATCACTCAGGCTGAAGGTACAAAATTAGGAATCAACGTACTACCGATGCCATTTACTATTGATGGTCAGACCTTCTATGAAGATATCAACTTATCTCAAGATGAGTTTTATAAAAAACTAATGACAGATGCTGAAGTTTTTACAAGTCAACCCGTAGTTGGTGATGTTAGTAAACTTTGGGATGAAGTATTAAAAGAGTATGATGAAATTGTTCATATTCCCATGTCTAGTGGCTTAAGCGGCTCTTGCCAAACTGCTTTGATGTTAGCAGGTGAATATGATGGACGAGTTCAAGTCGTTGATTCACAACGCGTTTCAGTAACTCAAAAATGGGATGTTCTGGATGCACTTGAATTATCTAAAGCTGGTAAATCAGCAAAAGAAATCAAAGAAATTCTTGAAGCAAATAAATTAAATGCTTCTATCTATATTACTGTTAATACGTTAGATTATCTTCGTAAAGGTGGAAGAATCACTCCTGCTGTTGCAATTTTAGGCGGAATGATGAAAATCAAACCAATCTTACAAATTCAAGGTGAAAAGCTCGATACTTTCTCTAAGACCAGAACAATGTCTAAAGCAACTAAAATTATGATGGAAGCAATAAAAAAAGATATTGATGAACGTCTTGATCCAGAAGGAAAAGGAAAGAATGTTCATGTTTGTATTGCATATACATACGACGAACAGCCAGCATTAGAATTAAAGAAAGAATTAGAAGCTATTTATCCTGATTCAACAATTATTTGTGACCCATTGTCACTTAGTGTTTCATGTCATATTGGACCGCATGCTCTAGCCATTGCTGCATGCAAAAAGATTATCTAGGCAAGAAACTTCGTTTCTTGTCTTTTAATATGTGTTATAATACTTAAAAAGATACAAAATATAATTAAGGAGGTTATTATGCAAGAAAAGCCTAATACAAATAATAAACGACCTGGCAAGTCACCACAAAAAAATCATAATAATAAAAGTAAATCTCGAAACAACACGCCAAAAAAAGCGGTAAATAAATCAAAACAAACAAAAAATAGTATTGATACTAAGGTATTTGCCCTTGGCGGACTAAATGAAGTCGGTAAAAATATGTACTGTGTTGAACACGATAATGAATTATTCATTATTGATGCCGGAGTAAAATTTGCTGAAGAAGGATTACCGGGAATTGATTACGTTATTCCTGATTACTCGTATTTAAAAAGAAATGAAAAGAAAATTCGTGGTTTAATGATTACCCATGGTCATGAAGATCATATAGGTGGAATTCCTTTCTTACTTCAAGTAGTTAAAATTCCTTTCATTTATGCTACACCACTTGCTAGTGCCATGATTAAAAGAAAGTTAGATGAAAAAAGACTAACTAATGCTACAAAAATTATTCAAATCGACGATGAGTATCAAATCAAATCTAAATATTTTAATATTGGATTCTTTAAAACAAACCATTCTATTCCAGAATCAATGGGAATTATTATTAATAGTCCTAATGGACGGATTGTTGAAACAGGAGATTTTAAATTTGATTTATCACCAGTCGGTGATCCAGCAGATTATCAAAAGATGTCTTTCCTAGGTGAAACTGGGGTTACTTTATTAATGAGTGATTCTACTAATTCTGAAGTTCCTACTTTTTCAATCAGTGAAAAGAAGGTCGCTAATAGTGTTCAAGAGGAATTTAGAAAAACAGAGGGACGTTTGATTGTAGCAACTTTCGCTTCCAACGTTCATCGAGTACAACAAATTGTCGAAGCAGCTGTTAAATTTAATCGTAAAATTTTAGTATACGGTCGTTCAATGGAAAACAACATTCAAGTTTCAAGAGCTATGGGCTATATTAAATGTCCTGATAAGTTCTTTATTAAAAGTGAACAAGCAAAAAAATTACCAGATAATGAAATTTTGATTTTATGTACCGGTTCTCAAGGTGAAGCATTAGCAGCATTAAGTCGAATTGCAAATGGAACTCATAAATATGTCAAAATCAAACCCGGCGATACTGTTGTCTTTTCATCAAATCCAATTCCAGGTAACGCTTATAGTGTTAATGTAGTAGTAAATAAATTATTTAGAGCTGGTGCTAAGGTACTAACAAATACCGCTTTCAATAATTTACATACTTCCGGACACGCTTCTCAAGAGGAACAAAAACTGATGATGTTATTGACAAGACCTAAATACTTCTTCCCTGTCCATGGAGAATATCGCATGTTGAAGATTCATGCTGAATTATCTCAAGATGTCGGTATTCCACCAGAAAATTCATTTGTTTTATCAAATGGAGATACAATTTTATTGAATAATGGTGAGGCTCGATTAGGTCCGAGAATTCATGTTGAAGATATTTATGTTGATGGTAATGATATTAGCGGCTTATCCACAGCTGTACTTCGCGATCGACAAATGTTATCTGAAGATGGAATGGTTTCAATTTTAATTAGTATGGATTCTCGTAGTGGAAAATTATTGACAAGACCAGTAATTATCTCACGTGGTTTCGTATATATGAAAGACAGTTTTCACATGATTCGTGAAGCTGAGAAGTTAGTTGAAACAAATTTATCAAAATTGTTACAAGGTAAAACTACTTTCGGAGAAATTAAGAATACTACCCGCGATACATTATCTTCATATTTTTATCGCAAAACTAAACGGAATCCAATGATTATTCCGGTTATCATGAATAAAAAATCATGAGAAAAAAAATAAGAACGATTAAACTACTATTATTGATAATCGTTATTATCGGGAGCGGTTTTGGTTATTATTATAGCCGATATATCGCTCCTGATAGTTATTCTATAAAAAAAACGACTATTACTAATAATAGTTTACCTGATGAATTCAAGAATTTTGAAATTGGTTTTATCAGCGATATTAATCTCCAAAAAAGTAGTGATGTTACTAGATTAAAAAAAATTGTCACTTCATTAAACAAAGAAAATGTTGATATGGTTATTTTTGGTGGTGACCTCTTTTCAGCCACGCCCTTTGATAACGATAAGGTAATCGAATTATTATTCAATATAAAATCTAAATATGGTAAATTTGCTGTTCTTGGTGAAAAAGATTTAGCTTCATCAAATGATGTCAATGCCATTTTAAATGAGGGTGGTTTTGAAGTTCTGCATAACGAATATCGTCCTATTTATTTTAATGGATCTACGATTAGTCTTTTTGGTCTTGAGGGAACAGGAGAATTAAGTGGTCTAATTAATGAAAATAATAGTGAAAGTTACAAAATAGTTGCAGTTCATGAACCAGATTATTTTAACACGACTTCAAATAATGAAATTGCTTTACAACTTTCCGGTCATACAATGGGTGGTTATATTCGTCTTCCTTTTATTGGCGGACTATTTAAAAAAACTAACGGTAATACTTATGTTAGTGGTGAACACACTAAATCAAAAAGTCAATTATTGATTTCTAACGGTTTAGGTATGGAAGACGGATACGAATATCGTCTTTTCTGTCCTAATCAAATCAATATTGTGACATTAAAAAAATAAAGGCTCTAAACCTTTATTTTTTTATTTCTGTCCCAACCCCGCTAGTTGTAAAAATTTCAATTAATAAACTATGTTCCAGACGGCCATCTAAAATATGGACTTTCTTTACGTCCTCCTGAACTGCTTCAAGACAATTTTTTAATTTTGGAATCATTCCCCCGGTTATAATTCCTTGTTCAAATAATTCAGCTGCTGACTCTGTATTAATTACTGATATGCGTGTACTAGGATCGCTCGGATTACGTAAAACTCCCTCAATATCAGTTAAAAATACTAACTTACTCGCTTTTAAAGCACGAGCTACACCCGTTGCTACATCATCTGCATTAATATTAAAAGCATTATACTTAGAATCTAATCCTACTGTTGAAATAATCGGTGTATAATCCTTTTCTAACAATGTTTCTAGTAAAGTAACATCAACATTTATAATTTCCCCAACATAACCAATGTCATCCCCTTTTGGCATTGCTTTTTTTACTGTAATCATATTACCATCTTTACCAGATAAGCCAACTGCATGGGTTCCTATTCTTTCCATATGTTGAACTAATCCTTTATTGATCTTCCCTGACAAAACCATCTCAGCAACTTCTAAAGTTTCTTTATCAGTTACCCGTAAGCCATTTTTAAATTCACTTTTAATATCAACTTTCTTTAACCATCCATTGATATCATTTCCCCCACCATGAACAATTACCGGTTTAATCCCAACTGATTTTAGAACCGCAATATCTTTTAAAACACTGTGTTTAATAACTTCATTAGTCATGGCACTACCACCATATTTAATAACTACGATATCTCCATGGAATTTTTGAATATAACTTAAAGCATCTACTAATACTTGTGCTTTATTTTGCTCAACTGTATGCACATTATTTCCCCCTTAATTAAATTTTTATTATGAACGATAGTCAGCGTTGATTTTAACGTAATCGTAAGTTAGATCACATCCCCATGCAATCGCTTTACAATCACCATTATGAATATCAATAATTGCTTTTACTTCGCTGCTTGATAAGATCTTAGTTGCTAATTCTTCACTATAATCAGTCGCCATTCCTTTAGCCACCAATTGCAATTCCCCAAATTCACTAGCAACGCTCAAATCAACATTATATGGATCAAATTGTTCACCAGAATAACCCATTGCACATAATAATCTTCCCCAGTTAGCGTCATTGCCATATACTGCTGTCTTTACTAACGGTGAAGTACAAACGCTTTTAGCGATTACTTTAGCCTGTTGAACTGTATCAGCATTATGAACTTGAACTTCTAACAATTTAGTTGCACCTTCGCCATCACCGGCAATTGCTTTAGCTAGATATTCATTAACATAATATAAGGCTTCTTTAAATATTTGATAATCCTGATCTTCTATAACAATTTCTTGATTTCCAGCTAATCCATTAGCTAATAACAAGACTGTATCATTAGTTGAAGTATCACGATCAACAGAAACCATATTGAAAGTATCAGGAATTACTTCTTTCAATGCCTTATTTAATAATTCCTTAGAAATATTACAATCGGTTGTAATAAATCCCAGCATGGTTGCCATATTTGGATGAATCATTCCTGACCCCTTACAGCAAGCCCCCAAAGTAACCGTCTTTCCACCGACTTCAATTTCAACAGCAAGATGCTTTGGTTTCGTATCTGTCGTCATAATTGATTCAGCTACGATTACCCCTGCTTCTTGGCTCTCACTTAATAACGGTTTAACAATTGGTACCCCATTAATGATTTTATTCATTGGTAATTGCTTACCAATTACACCTGTAGAACAAATTAGAACTTCCTCTTTTTCCAATCCAAAATTATCTGCTACAGTTTGAGCAAACTCTTCGTTACATTTTAAACCCTCATCGCCAGTACAAGCATTTGCGACCCCACTATTAACAGCAATGATTCTAACATGATCATAATTATCAACGATCATCTTATCCCATAACACTGGTGCTGCCTTAACAATATTTTGGGTAAAAGTTCCTACCGCTTTGGCATCAACTTTACTATAGATCAATGCTAAATCTTTTTTTGCTTTTTTAATACCAACATGTTCTCCAGCACCTAAATATCCTTTAGGCGAGGTTACCGTTCCATTCTCAATTATTTTCATTTTATTTTCCCCCTTATAAGATTGCTGGAGCAAGCATTAGCCCCTCTTTTTCATCTAATCCAAACATAATATTCATATTTTGAATTGCTTGGCCAGCTGCTCCTTTAACTAAGTTATCCATAGCTCCCATCATAATAACTCGATTTGTCCGTGGATCAACTTTATAATTAATATCAACAAAATTACTAGCCTTAACACTACGTACTTCTGGTAAGACCCCAGATTTCAATACCCTTACAAAATACTCATCATCATAACATTGATAAGCCTTTGCGACATCCACTTCATTAACTCCCTTTTTAAGTTTTGCATAAGCTGTAATTAAGATTCCTCGATTCATTGGAATTAAATGAGGCGTGAAGTTTAATAATACTTCTTGATTTGCCGCATAACCTAACTGTTCTTCAATTTCCGGAGTATGACGATGACTTGCAACCCCATAAGACTTGATACTTTCATTTACCTCGCAATATAAGTTTGCGACTTTAGCCCCACGGCCAGCCCCACTAACACCACTTTTAGCATCAATGATCAAAGTATCCATATCAATTAAATCCGCCTTAGCTAACGGATAGACTGATAAAATTGAACAAGTTGGATAACATCCTGGATTAGCTATTAATCGTGCCTGTTTCACTTTATCACGATTTATCTCACACAGCCCATATACAGCTTCATCGATAAATTGTGGTGAAGCATGATCAATTCCATACCATTGTTCATATGTCTTAACATCTTTAATTCGATAGTCTGCACTTAAATCAATCACTTTTACTTTGCTTAAAACTTCCTCATTAAGCATTTTGGCACAAACCCCTTGTGGAGTCGCAAAGAAAACCACATCAACATCATCAAGATATTTTGTAATATCCTCATCAACACACTGCTGATCCAATAATTTAAAATAGCTGGAATAAACCGAACTATACTCCTCATCAGTGTAGGTTCTTGATGAAACCCACTTAATTTCCACTTCTTTGTGAGTTAATAAAAATCGGACTAACTCACATCCCCCATATCCAGTTGATCCCACAATTCCTACTCTAATCATTTCTAGTCCTCCATTTCTTTGTTAAAATAAAAAATCGCCTCTTAAACAAGAGACGATTTAACCGCGTTACCACTCTATTTATCATAAGTTGACCCTATGATCTCTTTCATCGTTAAGGGTGATTACCCGAAAGCGATACTACTATTTCCCACTTTCCTCTCATAAATGCGCTTCATCCTAACTAGATTACCAGCCTTCCACCAACGCCAGCTCGCTAAAACCATTATTAAGACTACTCTTTTAGTCACCGAGTTTGGTTATTATTATATTACTAAAAAAAAATTTGTCAAATATTTATTTGAATTTCCAACAATTTAAAAGCATGTGTCGTAAACACATGCCTATAATTCTTCAAATCTTTTAATTCCCCAAGTATTTAACAAATAGTAGAAAGCAATATCGATAATCAAGAAAAGCGCTAGCATTATATAAACATAAGTTACAGCACCAATAAACTCATTTAAATAACCAATATAAATACCACCTATAAAAACTACAAGCGCCATCGTTCCAAACATTGTAATCATTACAGCAGCACTTTGTTTTACGACAACAGTCTCATTGATCCAATCAAATTTCGGCTTCCATAAATTAATCAATAAACCTAATAAAGCTTCAAAAACCGTAAAAACTATAGGGACGATAATAACTAATAAACTATCTACTAAACTCAATGAAAAAACTACACTTCCGACAATTGAAAATAACAATCCTGGTGGTACACATAAAGCTAAGTGTAGCATCAATTTACTTTCAAGAATATCTTTAGTTTTAATTGGTAGTGATTTAATGATCCATAGACGATTCCCTTCCAACGAGATCAAAGCAGCACTAATAATATTCATTGAATTAGTCCCAATCACTGCCAAACATAACAATGGAACTATAAATTCATTCACCAAAGCTTGATATTCTGGTGGAATTACTCCCAACATATCTAAAAGCTCAGGACCTTTAATCAAGACAGCACCAGCTAAAACAACGGTAAATGCAATTCCCAAAGCAGCATTCATCATGACCATCGGATTAGATGTAAAATGTTTTAACTCTCGTTTAAATAACGCTCCCTTTTGGCTACTAAATTTAATATCTGAATCCTTCAATTTAACTTTCTTTGATGGTGCTTTACTAGTTGCAATACTAATAAAATTCTTCGAAAGAAGATACATTACAATTACAAATGGCCCTACACTACAAACTAAATATAGTAACAAACTCACGACATTGACATCACTGATTGCTAAAGCTAAATGATAGATTGGAAATAACGTATTTTGAATCGCTTCACCAATCGATTTACCATTAGCTACTAATGCAACCAAATATTCCGGAAGTTTATTAATCAAATAAAAATAGAGTCCTAAAAATCCTAACGATAATACCATAGTAATAACTGTTTTATTCCGTATTCGTTTCATTAACATTGCCATTAACCAGCCAAATGCACAAGATAAAGCTAAGGCTAATAACGGCAACGTTATAATGACAATAAGGAAAAAGAGTAATTTTAAAAGATCAAACGGCACCTGAGTAAAATAAACAATTCCACCAGGGATTGCAATCAATGCCTCATATAAATAGTTGATGATTAATACCACAAAAATACGACTTAATAAAATATCACTTGTTTTAATCGGCATTGATAATAATATCTCATTATCTTTAGCACCATAAATTTCTTGTTGGGTTGTAAAAACACTCCCAATAAAGCAAAGTAAAACAATTAATACTGCCATGATTCCAAAATATAACCATTCATAACCAATTGCCGTAAATGGTTCTAAAACCATATTAAACATGTAGCCAAACATTGAACCAAAAACAATGGCAATATAAGCAAACACTAATACCATCAATGCTAATTTACCTATTCCGGCATTTTTATTTTTACTTCCTTTCATCGATCTCATAAAAATTCCTTGAAACCGAATCTTAATCAATGACTTAAGCATTGTCATCCTCCAACTCTAGGAACACTTCTTCTAATGAATCATCCCCAATGACATCTTGGGTGTTCCCGGATACGACAAGTTTACCCGCTTTAATAATAGCAATTTTATCACAAAGTTTCTCAGCTACTTCAAGAACATGAGTTGAAAAAAAGATTGCTCCACCACGATCGCACAAATCCCGCATCAAACCCTTTAATAAATGAGAAGCCTTAGGATCTAAGCCTACAAACGGCTCATCCATAATTATTAATTTAGGCTCATGGATCAAGGCTGATATTACTGCTAATTTTTGCTTCATCCCATGAGAATATGCACTGATCGGTTCCCCCAAAGAATCTGTTAGTTCAAACATATCCCCATATTTTTTGATTCTGTCAGTTCGTTCTGCCTGACTGACCCCATATACATCAGCAATAAAATTCAAATATTTGATTCCTGTTAAATATTCATATAGATCAGGATTATCAGGAATATAGGCCATTACCTTCTTACATGCTAACGGCTCCTCTTTAATTGATTTATTATCAATATAAATATTCCCTTGATCAAATTCCATAATTCCAGCAATCGACTTTAATGTAGTCGTTTTACCAGCTCCATTATGTCCAATAAAACCATAAATATGACCATTTTCAATCTCTAATGATAAATTATCGACGGCTTTTTTTTGACCATAAGTTTTTGTCAAATTTTCAATTTTTAACATTTTAATCTCCTCATTTCATAAATAAAATTATTTTTATTATTTATATTATCATAATATCCTACTTATATCCTAATTGCAAGTGATATTGTAACTATTTAGAATATTATCTAAATAGATTGTAACATAATATTAAACTATTTAGAATATTTTCTAAATAGTTATTAAAAAAATATCCTGCTTTAACAGGATATTCATTTCATTAATAAAAATTACTTAGATTTAATTATTAGTTATTTTAGGTTTAGTACCGCTTTTATTAACATGCCCCTTAATAAGAGCATAGACTACTGAAAGAACCGGAACACTAAATAACATTCCTGTAATTCCCCATAATCCTCCACCAACCGTTACTGCAAAAAGTACCCAGATCGACGGTAAACCTACTGAAGAGCCTACTACTCGTGGATAAATTAAATCTCCTTCCAGTTGTTGTAACACAACTAAGAAAATGATAAAAATCAATGCTTGCATTGGATCAACTGTCAAAATCATAAATGCCCCTATGCCACCACCGATAAATGCCCCTACAATTGGAACAAAAGCCGTGATCCCTACTAAAGAGCCTACCATTGGAGCATAAGGCAGATTTAACACAGCCATTCCAACGGCACACAAAGTTCCCAAAATGAAAGCTTCAACTGTTTGACCAATCACAAAATTTGAAAAAGTTGTTCGAGCGAGTGTCCCCACTTCTAACAATTTTACTGAAATACGTTTTGGAATATAGGCATCGATCAATTTATGACTTTGGCGTTTTAAAGTTTCTTTACTCATTAATATGTAGAGGGCAAATACAATTCCCACAACTAAATTAAGAATACTTGTAAAGAACATTGAAATGACATCAACAGTTGAACCGAGCATTCCAGTAAGTCCAATTTTAAATAAACCACTTAATTCACTTGCAATACTGTTTAAATCAACACTATTGATCCATGTTTCTAACTGCGGAAAACTATTGCCATTTTGATTGATCCACACTTGTAACTGTTCAAAGGTTTCTGGAAAAGATTTAACGATTACTTTTATCGCATTTGTTAATTCTGGAATAATTAAAGTAATAATTATTCCAATTACCCCAATAACAATCAACAATGAAACAATAATACTGATCACACGTTTAAAACTAGTATACTTTTTATCTAAAATAAATCTAGATAAAATCTTTTCGATTCTAATCATTAATACATTTAAGATAAAAGCAATCATAATTCCTAATAAAAAAGGCATTATTACTGCAAGAATACTATTAAAAATATCTAGTATTATTTGAAAATTATTTAAAGCCCAATAACATCCGATACCAATCAATACTATTTCTAATATTTTTTTATAGTCGATTTTCACTCCATCCATTTTATCCTCCCGATTACTTTAGTTAATCTTATTTTACCACTATTGCTTAAATATGAACAATCAACAAAATATTGCATAATTACGAGAAAATATTGCAATTATGAATTCTATAGTTTATTATAATGATAATTTAAAGTTATTTTAAGGGGGAATTAAATGATGAAAGAAAAAGTTATTCTTGCTTACTCTGGGGGACTAGACACTACTGCTATTATTCCTTGGTTAAAAGAAAATTATGATTATGAAGTAATCTGTTGTTGTATTGATGTTGGTCAAGCTGAAGAATTAAACGGATTAGAAGAACGAGCTAAAGCATGTGGGGCAACTAAATTATATATTAAAAATGTAGTTGATGAATATGTCAAAGATTATATCATGCCAACAGTTCAAGCTGATGCTGTATTTGAATATAAGTATTTATTAGGAACAGCAACAGCTAGACCATTGATTGCTAAAATATTAGTTGATGTTGCACGTCAAGAAGGAGCAACAGCTATTTGTCACGGTGCTACCGGTAAAGGTAACGATCAAATTCGTTTTGAACTCGGTATCAAAGCTCTTGCACCTGATTTAAAGATCATTGCTGCATGGCGTGATCCAAAATGGAATATGGACTCTCGTGAATCTGAAATTGAATACTGTCAAGCTCATGGTATCAATCTACCATTCTCTGCTGATTCAAGTTATTCACGTGATCGTAATATTTGGCATATTTCTCACGAAGGATTAGAACTGGAAAATCCTGAAAATGCACCAAATTATGACCACTTATTAGTGTTATCTACATCGCCTGAAAAGGCACCTGAAGAACCAGAGCATGTAGTTATCGAATGGGAAAAAGGATTCCCTGTTAAATTAAATGGTAAAGCAAAATCATTGACTGCAATCTTAGAAGAATTGAATGAAATTGGCGGAAAACACGGAATTGGAATCATTGATATTGTAGAAAACCGTGTTGTTGGAATGAAATCTCGTGGAGTTTATGAAACACCAGGAGGAACTATTTTAATGGAAGCTCATCGCCAATTAGAAGAATTAGTTTTAGATCGTGAAACATTAAAATATAAACGGCTAGTTTCTGTTGAATTTGCAGAATTAGTTTATGCTGCTAAATGGTTCTCACCTTTACGTGAAGCTTTAAGTGCTTTTGTTGATAAAACTCAAGAAGTTGTTAGTGGTACTACTAAATTCAGATTATATAAGGGGAATATTATTAAAGAAGGAACAACTTCACCTTATTCATTATATGATGAAGATATTGCAAGTTTTGCTACTGGTGATCTATATGATCATCATGATGCTGAAGGATTCATTACTTTATATGGACTTTCAACAAAAGTAAGAGCAATGAAATTAAATAATAAAGACTAATAAAAGGGCTAATGCCCTTTTATTATAACAGGAGGAAATGAAATGAATTTATGGGGTGGACGATTCACTAAACCAACCGATCAGCTAGTTTATGATTTCAATGCATCAATTAGCTTTGATCAAACTTTTTATACCCAAGATATCCAAGGAAGTATTGCTCATGTCAAAATGCTAGCAAAACAAGGGATTTTAACAAGTGCTGAAGGAACTGAAATTGAAACTGCTCTAAATCAAATATTAGAAGACCTTAATACTGGTAAATTAACGATTGATAATAGTCAAGAAGATATTCACAGTTTCGTTGAATCTACTTTAATTGAACGAATTGGTAACACTGGTAAAAAGTTACATACTGGAAGAAGCCGTAATGACCAAGTTGCACTCGATATGCGTTTATATACACGCGATCAAGTTGTTATATTAAATACTTTAATTCATAATCTATTAATAACGATTAATGATATAATGAAAACTCATATTGAAACAATCATGCCTGGTTTCACACATTTACAAAAAGCTCAACCAATTACATTAGCACACCATCTCGGAGCTTATTTTGAAATGTTTAAACGTGATAGCAGCCGATTAGAAGATATTTATAAACGAATGAATATCTGCCCATTAGGTTCTGGGGCTCTAGCAGGTACTACCTACCCATTAGATCGCGAATATACTGCTGAACTATTAGGTTTTGATGGACCTTGCTTAAATAGTATTGATGGGGTAAGTGATCGTGATTATTTGATTGAACTATTAAGTGCTATGGCTACAATGATGATGCATATGTCAAGAATCAGTGAAGAAATTATTATTTGGAATACTAATGAATACCAATTCGTCGATTTAGATGACACTTATTCAACTGGCTCTTCAATTATGCCACAAAAAAAGAACCCTGATATCGCTGAATTAATTAGAGGAAAAACAGGTCGAGTATATGGAGCTTTAACTAGTTTATTAACTACGATGAAAGGTATTCCTCTTGCTTACAATAAAGACATGCAGGAAGATAAAGAACTTGTCTTTGATGCACTCACAACGACTAAAGGCTGCTTACAATTATTAGACGGAATGTTAAAATCAACAACATTTAATAAAGATAAAATGCGTAAATCTGCTACTGGTGGATTTACTAATGCTACTGATGCAGCAGACTATTTAGTCAATAAAGGGGTCCCATTTAGAGATGCTCATGGAATTATTGGGCAGCTAGTCCTATATGCAATTGATCAAAATAAAGATCTTGATGACCTAACAATTGCTGAATTTAAAGCCATTTCAGAGGTTTTTGATGATGATATTTATGATGCTATCAACGTTGAAACTTGCGTTAATAAGCGTAATACTATCGGTGCACCTGGTATAACGGCAATGAAACAGGTTATTACCTTAAATGAAAAATATTTAGCACAATTTAAATAGTACTAGCAGCTGCTAGTACTATTTTTTTATCCCCCTCTTTTTAAGTGATGTCTCAAAAAATTATTATCTCGGGGATTATCAAGACTATCTTTTTTTTGCCCACTTTTTAAAATTAATGTCTAAATATTTATTTAATGCTACTGGATCTTTAGTTCGATATAATTCAATCAATCCATATCGATCATTTAGCCTTATCTGCTTTTTCTGCAAATAATCGAACATCTTTACAACTTGACTATTGTTTAATATTTGAAAAGAATAAACATCATAATCAGTACGGACATCTATATCAATATAATAATTTAAAAACACTCTTAGTAATGTAATTTCATATAAAACACTACACATTGAAATATTGAAATCAATAATTTCATTAATAGGAATAACTAGATTATTATATTTAATTTCTTCATTATTAAAAAATAAGGTATCACGGTCGATCCATTGTTTAAGTGATTCGTTATTAAAAGAAATTTTCACCTATCTACGTTTATTTTAATTGTTTATTTTTTTCAATATCTTCTAATTGAATTTTTGTATTTTCAATAAACTCTTTTTTGTTTTTAAAGCATCTCTAATTGAAAATTGATTATTTAAGATTAATTTTATTTCATCAATCGATATTTCCATCGACCGGAGCAATAAAATCAATTCTAAAATATCAAGTTCTTTTTTAAATAATTATGATAATTATTACTATTCCTCTGAGGTGTAATAAAACCCTCTTTTTCATAATAAATAAGTGTCTGTTTTGCTATTCCCAACATCTCTTCAACTTCATGTGTTGTCATACTATCACTCCTTTTTCAATTATATTAAACACTATATTCTTAGTATACAGTCAAGAATAATTAAAATAAAAGAACAGCATTAATGCTATTCTTTATAACCAGTTTAATTTATTTTCAAATTCCACTTTATCTTGGCCATTTTCAATTACACCAATTTCATAACAAGGATAGTACTCTGAAAGATGTTCCATGACTTGCCTTTTATCCTGTTGACTTACAACAACATTGAAACCAACCCCACAGTTAAATGTATTTAGCATCTCCTTATCATCAATATTACCACGATGTTTTATATATTTAAAAATTGGCAAAATATTAATCTTTGCTAAATCAATTTTAGCTGTTAAACCATCGGGAATAACTCGACATAAATTTCCTTCAATTCCACCACCAGTGATATGTGCCATACCGTGAATCGATACCTTCGTAAACAATCCTTTTAATGCTTGATAATATGGTGTGTGTGGTTTCATAATTTGTTCAATAAATGTTTCATTCATGATTCGTTCTAATTTAATTTGAGGATATTTATCCATTAACATTCTAACTAAAGAATAGCCATTTGTATGAAGACCATTTGAAGCAATTGCAAGTATAACATCCCCAGCACTAATTTTGGAACCATCAATTACCTTGTCCTTTGCAACTATTCCAGCAATACTTGATGTTAAGACATAAACACCATGTTCAACAACTTGAGGTTGAATTGATGTTTCTCCACCCACTAATGAGCATTCATTATTTTGACATGCTTGCGAAATTCCTTTCACCAATGAGGCAATCGTTTCTTTTTCAGCATTACCACAAACAATCGTATCTAATACCGCTAAGGGCTTTGCTCCCATAACAACAATATCATTAACCAAATGATTAATCATATCATGACAAATCGATTCACTATATCCATATTCCATCGCTAGTTTTTGTTTTGAACCTGGTTCCTCCGATTTAAGAACTAAAACGGGATGTTTAATATCTGAAAATGAAATATCATATAAAGAAGCAAACGGTCCTAACCCATTTAAGACCCGTGGATCACTAGTTTTTAAATATTGTTTCATTTCTCTTTTTATGGCATCACTATATGCAATATCTACCCCTGCCTTACTATATGATAATCCCTCTAGTTCTTTTTCTACACCTGCTAATAATTCATCAACAGTAATCTCTAGTAATGCGGCCAAATCTGATAATATCTCAACATTAGGCAAACCACCATTTTCCCATTTTGAAACAGCCTGGAAAGAAACAGATAGTTTATTAGCCAATTGTTGTTGAGTTAAACCTTTTTCTTTACGTTTTAAAGTAATGAATTCACCTACTTTATTTACATTGATCATATTTATACCACCTTTCTCTTTAATTATAAACATTAATATTAAATAAAAAAATAATCTTGCATTTGAGTTATCCCTTATAATTCAACTCTTAGTTGAAACAAAATCTTATCACTATATCTTACTAATCAATAAAAATTATTAAACTAAAAACCTAATTCTTACGATTTTCTTAAATATTGGTGTTTAAATTGTTTTTTAAGACAAAATAAGCTAAGATGATTTTTGAGGTGATAATATGGTTTATAATATCTTAGTCGTTGATGATGAACAATCTATCGCTGACTTAGTGGAATTATATTTACAAAATGAAAGTTATCAAGTTTTTAAATTTTATCATGGTCAAGAAGCTTTAGACAGCTTGAAAAAAAATCATTATGATCTAGCAATTCTTGATGTAATGATGCCCGATTTAGACGGGTTTAGTCTATTAAAAAAAATTCGTGAAGATTATTTTTTCCCAGTTATTATGCTTACTGCTAAAAATAATGACATGGATAAAATTAACGGTTTGACCTTAGGCGCCGATGATTATTTAACTAAACCCTTTAATCCTCTAGAATTGGCAGCTCGTGTTAAAACTCAATTACGTCGTTATACCCGTTATAACACTAACGAACCAGCGGTTAATCAACAAATATACGATTTTAATGGTTTAATGATCAATAATGATAATCATAAGTGTACATTATATGACCAGCCATTAAATTTGACTCCAATTGAATTTTCAATTCTTTGGTATTTATGTTCAAAACGTGGCAGTGTCGTTACATCAGAAGAACTTTTTGAAGCAGTATGGCAAGAAAAATATTTAGATAACAATAATACCGTAATGGCTCATGTTGCTAGACTGCGGGAAAAAATGAATGAGAATGCAAGAAAACCCAAATTTGTAAAAACTGTTTGGGGCGTTGGTTATACTATTGAATAATACTCATTTTAAGCAAAGTCTTACTGCTAATCTACTTAAAAAAATTGGAATCACAATTAGTGTCACGGTCGTAACTTTTGTTATTTTATTACTTTATTCTTATGAAGTATATCACCAGTATATTTGGCAAGAATATGATCTTGTCTACCAGGTAGCACAAATCATCAAGGATAATTTAGTGACTATTTCAATTACTTTGATTGCTTTTGATACTATTATTATTTTTTGGCTTCGCTACCGTGAATCTTTACAGTATATTGAAAAAATGCTTGAAGCGGGAAAAACTTTAGTTGCCGATAATAATTATCTGATCAGTTTACCATATGAGTTAAAAGAAATTGAAGATCAAATGAATCAAATTAAACGTGAATCTTTACAAAATAAAAAAGCGATTAAACAAGCAGAACAACAAAGGAATGATTTATTACTATACTTGGCCCATGATTTAAAGACACCACTAACCTCGATCGTAGGATATTTAGACCTACTAATGAATCAGCCTAATCTCACAATCGAGGAAAAAAGCAATTATACCAAAATTGCCTATGATAAAGCTATTCGTCTTGAAGAATTAATCGAAGAATTTTTTTCTATTGCTAAATATAATCTTAGTGATATTTCTTTAGAACGAAAAGCTGTTAATCTTTCAATGATGTTAGTTCAAATCTCTTATGAATTTATGCCTTTATATCATGAAAAAAATATCAACTGTGTTACCAAGATTGAAGACAATCTGTCTCTTGAATTAGATATTAATCAATTTGAACGAGTCTTTGATAATCTTATTCGTAATGCTATTAATTATAGTAAAGAAAATTCAGATTTAATAATCACTGCCAAAAAAGAAGTTGATTGCATTTTTATTCAGGTAGCAAACTTTGTCAAACATATTAGTGAACATAATTTAGAACGTATTTTTCAACCTTTTGTCCGCTTAGATGAAGCTCGTAATAGCAAAACAGGCGGTTCAGGACTTGGCCTTGCAATTACTAAAAAGATTATTGAGCTCCATGGTGGTACAATTGAAGCTGATTTAACTGATGATTTAATTACATTTACCATTAAACTACCAATATAAATAGGCTTTAATTTCCTAAAAGTCAGGAATTAAAGCTTTTAATTTATATAATCTTTCTAATAAAAAACAATAAAGGAAAATCCTTTATTGTCTTAATCTACCTTCCTTTAACAAACGAAGAAGTTCTAAATTTTGTTTTGCACTTCCAGTATAATCATATATCCCATTTTTTCTTGCTAACTCTCTTCGAGATGCGAATGAAGCATCTACCCCGATTTGGACCAATGCATCTACAAAAGAATCTCCTCGGTAGGTCGGATTAGATAAATACTGCATCATTCCCGTTATACTATCATTATTCACCCAGCCGAGTCCATTTCCAATCAAATATGGATTTCTCGCTCCCTTTACGACTCTTCGAATCGTTCCGTGGTTTATATATGGAATCAATGGTGTCGTGCTGTCAGAAGAAACAAACACATGATCGAATGTAACATGATCTCCTACCTGATAATTAGTAATCGGAGGAATTGTTTCATCACCTTCAAAGTTATTAAATCCACCTGCTATTATTTCTGCAGGAAAATCTCTATAAGCATAATTTCGATCAACCGGTGCATTAATCCCCTCAACAAATCCTTTATCAGTATATTGCCACATATCAAAACCTTCGGCCCCTAATTCTTCAGCATACCGTGCTACCCACTTTGTATAGCGATCAAATAAAGGTCCAGTTAATTTTTCCGTCCACCAATAATATGATGCATAAAATCCTGGAAAATATCTATTGTTTACTAGTTCTTCGGCCCATACACGACTATTTCTTTCAATCTGTTCATTCGATAATTGTCCAATTCTTGGATCTTCTAAATCTAAATATACTGGGTATTCCATCTTATATCCTTCAACCAATCGCATAACATGTCGTGCTTCAGACAATGCTTCACTTTCAGTTGTTGCATAAGAATACAAATATACCCCAAAAGGAATTCCTAACCGTGTACACTCATCAGCATTTCTTTTAAAAGTAGGATCGTCTTGACCAGGAATATCTTGACCATAACCACACCGTAAGATTGCAAAATCAATATGATTTTTAACTAACTCCCAATCAATTTGACCTTGATATTGTGAAACATCAATACCTTCTCTAACCATTTATTCACCCCCTCAAAATACTATATGATTTTTTTTATAAAATGACTTTAAATTCAACTCTATTTATAATTTTATTTTTATATTATATAGCCAGCTTCTTTTTAGACCATTTTCTATATACTTCGCTGTAAGAAATTTGTAAGATTTTCTTTAGAGTATCTAAATATATATTCTATTGTCACTTGATATAATAATCATTGTAGAATAGGTTTTTTGATTGGGGTGATAAAAATGGAAAAGAAAAATAACTATTTGATCAACATCACAATAGCTCTTTGTTCAATATATTATTTTTGGATGCTGATACGAATAATCATTTTAAAGAATGGTTTTATTGATATGGGCTATAATAGTAATCTAGTGTTATTTGATTTCATTAATCAATATCACCAGTCAGGGCTAACAAAAGTTCTACTTGTAAATATTATTGGCAATGTTTCCCTATTTATCCCTTTAAGTATTATCTTGAGACACTATTTTAGTTTTCTAAATAATTACAACATTGCCTTTATTGGTTTTTTTACTAGTCTATCTTTTGAACTAATTCAATTAGGCACCGGATGGGGAGTTTTTGATATCGATGACATTTTCCTAAATACTCTTGGCTGTTTAATTGGAATAATAATCTATCATTTTATTAATCAGCATCGTCAAAATAATGTTTCGACTAGTTTATTCTTACTTAGTTTCGGGAGTATCGGATTAATTTCTGTTTATAACTACGCTCCCCTTCTTCTCACTACATTCATCATTTAAGGAGCAATATTATGGAAAAAAAATTAAATAAAAAAGAAAAATTCTTTATTGTATTGGTTTTGGGGGTAATTACTATATTTTCAATTGTAATTAAATACTATTCAATGCATTTATGAAACTTAAAAAATTAAAAAAAATTCCTGCTTTTATCGCTTTTATCATTATATTTATATTTGGTTACTTATGTCTCCAAATAATCCCTCCCCTACTATACAATGATAATTCAGGTGCACTTGATAAGGTAGACTGCCCCCAATACATTAATGAATTTGTTGATAAAAATCCTCAAGCAATTGAACTGAAAGAAAATTATCAACCCAATGAAAACACCGATCCTATTATCTTAGATAGTCCTAATGGCATCCCTTTATATATCCAATGGGATAAGCGCTGGGCATATACTACATATGGTGATGAAATTATTGGAACTGCCGGTTGTGGCCCTACCTGTCTATCGATGGTTGCTGTTGGCTTAACTGGCAAAACAACTTATAACCCACGCTATGTTGCTAAATATGCTATTAAGAACGATTTTCTTGAAGGCAGTATGACAAGATGGGCATTGATGGAAAGCGGCTGTAATGAATTTGGCTTAATCGCTTCTGCTGTGCCATTGAGCAAAAATGAAATGTTTAAGCAATTAGATGCTGGTCATCCAATCATCGCCAGTTTACGTCCTGGCGATTTTACAACGACTGGTCACTTTATTGTCATTACTAAAACTATTAATGACAAGTTTTTAGTTAATGATCCTAACAGTAAAGAAAATAGTCATAAGCAATGGTCATATAGCCAATTAGCTCCTCAAATCAAAGCTATGTGGGCTTATAATACGATTTAGGACTACCAAATGGTAGTCCTTTTTTTATAATTCCCGTTTTTCTTTAACTCCGTATTTTAAATGATACAGGGCTTCTAAAACCTCAAAAATATAGGTTATTGAAAATTTACCAATCAGTGAATGATGATCTGTTCCAACCTTTAAGATCATATCGATACTATCACTATAAACAAATTCATCCAATTGAGAAATAACAATCTTATAGGCCGGACTCTTAGAAATTACTCGCATAACATCTGGATGATCAGTCATAAATCCTCCTGCAATACTTGAAACAATAATTACATCATTTTCATCTAATCCTTCTACCGTCAAAATTTGCTGTTCTAAAGGATACATCCCACTACATTCTTTACCCAAATATGATAGTTCAATCTGTAATTGCATCGATACTGATTGAGTAAAAAAGTTTCCAGCAAAACAAACCTTATTTGCATCATGAATTTTATCGACAATAAATTCCAGGTCTTCATAAGATACACTCTCGTATGTTTCTTTTAAATTATCTAAAATATTATCAAAATGAGCTTTAAACACTTCTTTACCTTTATGTAAATACTGCCTTTGGGGCAACTGATGATCAAACTGTAATCTGAGTGTATCGCGATTAAAATAATTTAAATTCATGGTAATATCCATTTTAAAATCAGCAAATGATTCATAATTTAGTTTTCTGCATAATCGGGAAATCGTTGCTGTTGAAACAAAACAAAGCTCTGCTACATCAGTTATTGTACTTCCCGGAATCACATAGATATTTTGAAGAATTTTTCTTGCTGCATTAGCATAAACATCATTTATGCTCGTTGTATTAATAAAATTAACTAAATTATAAAAAGCTCCGCGCATTCCCTACTCCTCCTTATTAACAATAATAATTTTGCCATCATCTAGGCATAAACAATTTAACTGTCCAATCACACCACAAGCCAAACCACCATCAATTCCAATTTTATTTTGATGGACATCATCAACCCAAATATCAAAACTCCGATCCTTGTTTAACATCGCTGTTGGAGTATGACCAAAAATATAAATCTTTGTCAAATCACCTCGTGCATGATAAAAATCATCTCGAATCCATAAAAGAGAATTTAATTTTTGTTCTTTTAGTGGATAACGAACATCGATTCCAGCATGAACTAACACATATTTTTGTTGATTTACCTCAATTTCTAAATAATTAGGAAGATTAATCAAATATTCATACAGACTTTTAAAAAAAGCTGTCCGGATAACACGATAATCTTCATATCTAAATTTATCTTTTTGAAGATATTCACGAATATTTCTCATCGTTGTATCACCACCATTGGCTAACCATAATTTTAACGCCCGTGAAGGATAATCAAAATCATCATAATAAACTCCATAATATAAAGCTTCTTGCCACATGTATTCATGATTTCCTTTTATTAAAATAATATTATTATGATCTTGAATATAAAATAATATTTTTAGACTGTCAGGTCCACGATCACAAATATCACCAATTATATATAAAATATCATTTTCACTAAATGATATCGTTTCTAGTAATTTTATCAATAAGTCAAAGTGACCATGTAGATCACTGATGACATAAGTTTTACCCGTCATTTTATCACCTAATCTTATCATATCATACTTTAGCATTAAAATATCACTTGATTTATTTGTAAGCGCTTTACTATTTTAGAAAAAATTTGTCTTTACCTTTATTTTTGATTATACTTATATTTGTAAGGAGGGGATAATTATGGTCGACGAATTCTATTTGGACGTTAATCTTGAATTGTTTGTACAATGGTTATTTGGAAATAAAAATAAGTATGATCATAATATACTATGTACATTAAAAAGCAATGAACCTTACGGGAAAACTATCACTTTTAATTATTATAATATTAGTGGTTCAATTGTTATTTGGGCTAATGGTATCATTGAAGAACAAATCTTTGATGATGAAGAAAATTTATTATTCTATCTTCATTACAAACTCGTTAGTTTAGCTCAAGGACAAAAATTATTTTACGACTTCTACGATTCATTGACCAAACATACAAAATGTCCCCCACTTAAAATAATTTTATGTTGCTCAGGCGGTTTATCATCATCATTCTTTGCAAATAAGCTAGCTGAACTAATCTCCTTAAAACACCTTAATTATGAAATTATTCCTCTTGGCTTCTATCAGTTAAATAGTAGTTATTTGGACTGTGATGCAATTTACCTAGCACCACAAATTTCATACTTAGAACCACAGGCAATGAATATTGTTAAAAATACCGTGCCAGTACACTGTGTTACACCAAGTGTTTATGCAACATACAATTATCGTGGGTTATTAGATATGATTACAAATGAAAATATATCTAAAACCAAAGAAAACGGAACTATTTAGCTCCGTTTTTATTTACCTAAAGTCGCTACCATAACTGCTTTGATAGTATGCATTCTATTTTCTGCTTCATCAAAAACAACCGAATTAGCACTTCTAAAGACTTCATCTTCAACTTCACGAATATCAATACCTTGTTCGTATTTTTCTTTTGCAAGAGTAGTTTCAAAATCGTGGAATGAAGGTAGACAGTGCATAAATAAAGTTCTATCATTACCTGTTTTAGCCATCATTGCCTGAGTTACTTTATATGGTGATAATAATTTCACCCGTTGTGGATATAATTCTTCTGCTTCACCCATTGAAACCCAAATATCAGTATAGATAACATCAGCATCTCTTACCGCTTCATCAACATTATCTGTCACCATAAAACTTCCACCAGATTTTTCGGCCTCAGCTTTACAATAGGCTACTACTTCCGGATCCATTTGTAGTTCACTAGGCCCTAATGCAACAAAATGCATCCCCATTTTAGCTGCTCCATACATCAAACCATAACAAACATTGTTACGAATATCACCCGTAAAAACAAACTTCACTTCGTTAAGCGGCTTATCTAAATGCTCTTCAATCGTTAAAAAGTCTGCTAAAGTCTGAGTTGGATGATCTACATCTGTCAATCCATTCCATACTGGTATTCCTGAATATTTTGCTAACGCTTCAACTGTACTTTGTTCAAATCCTCTAAATTCAATTCCATCATACATTCTTCCAAGTACTTTGGCAGTATCTTCAATTGATTCTTTTTTCCCCATTTGTGAATTACTTAAAAAAGTAACATGAGCCCCTTCATCTAATGCTGCCACTTCAAAAGCACATCTTGTTCTCGTTGAAGTTTTTTCAAATAACAAAACAATATTCTTACCCGCTAAGCTATTACTCGTTTTTCCTTCCTTTTTATCTTTTTTTAGCTGATGAGCTAAATCAAGAAAATATCTAATCTCTTCTTTTGAAAAATCTTTAAGTGTTAAAAAATTTCTACCATACAAATCCATTATAAATCCCCCTTTATAATTTTATTCTTAATTCTAACAAAAATAAAAGCAATAATCAACTAATTGATTATTGCAGGTTCACTATCTTCTTTTTCAAACATTTCTTTAATATTATCTTTCGACTTGATTACCAACTCTCTAATTTGTTTTAATGTTTCGTCTGTCACTAAAATATCAAAGGCTTCTTGAGCTGAAGTTGCTTCTACAGCAATTGATAGATCTAAGCGAAACAATTTCTTTTCATTATCCATTTCAAAACCTCCTTTAATGTTTTAATAAATATTGATCATACTGTACCATAAATCTTGGATGAGCTTCGATTTTCATATAAATACTATTTTCTAAATACTGAAATTCTAACACTAAACAATGCTGATGTAAATACTTAAATACTTCACCATCTTGATAAGGAATATTTAAATCATAGATTGCATAATCTTTAAAAAGGATATCGCTGATTGACTTTTCTAATACTTCTAGTCCAATACGTTCCTTAGCAGAAATAAATGCATATGGCTCTAACGGTACAATAAAGCCATATTTATTTAAATCAACTTTGTTATATGCATAAATCATCGGCGTATCCTTTATCCCTAATTCTTTTAAAACTGCATTAGTAGTATTAATATACTGCTCATAATTAGGGTTGGAAGCATCAACAACATGAATCAACAAATCGGCTTCAACTACTTCTTCTAAAGTTGAACGGAAAGCTTGAATCAAATGATGCGGTAAACGCTCAATAAAACCAACTGTATCTGTCAATAAACAGGGGTGCTGATTGATCGTAATATGCCGTGTCGCTGTTTCTAATGTTGCAAATAGCATATCTTTTTGCAATACCTGCTTATTTTTATTTAGACAAAAAGCATTCATTAAAGTACTTTTGCCGCTATTAGTATAACCGACTAAAGCAATAACCTTCATCTCATTGTCTTTTCGTCTTTTTCGTTGATTTTGACGCTGTTTAACAATATTAGCTAATTGCTTTTTAGCATTAAAGATTTGATTTGAAACCAAACGACGATCTAATTCAATTTGTTTTTCACCGCTTCCTCTGAATCCCGAACCACCCTGCTGGCTGTATAAATGTTCTTTCATGCCCGCTAGACGTGGCAATAAATATTGACCTTTAGCTATTTCAACTTGCAGTTTTGCTTCTTTGGTTTTCGCTCGAACTTCAAAAATTCGTAAAATTAGATCAGTTCGGTCAGTTACTTCAATATCTAAAATATCTGTTAAATTTTTTACTTGTAGTGGTGATAATTCTTCGTTAAAAATCACTAGGTCAAGATTATCTAACTGTCCTTTAATTTCTTGAACCTTTCCAGTACCAATATATAATGAAGGATTAATCTTATCAAGATTTTGCACACATCTTTTTATCACTTCAATATTACATGCTTTACATAATTCCTCTAATTCAATTAATGAATTATCTAAATCATAATTCATTTCTTTATATCTAACACCGACTATTAATGCCTTCATCATTTCACCCCACTCCATTTTACCTTATCTAATCTTATATTACTAGAAGGAAAGCATATGAAAAAATTCAATTACTATTTTACTTTACTATTAGTTGCCTTTATTACACTATTTTCATTCTTTAACATGTTTCAAATTGTTTCACTCTCTAATAATGTGATTAAAATAATTATTAATAATCTATTACCTTCATTATTACCATTTATGATCCTTATTTCACTCTGTTTATCTTTAGGGTTATTAAATCTCTTTAGCTATTTAATCCAATGGATCTTTAAACCATTATTTAAATTATCTCCAATCATGTCTTCTATATACTTCATCTCATTTTTTTGTGGTTATCCAACTAATGTTAAAATGATCAAAGAAGCATATGAATTAAATTATATTAATTCTCAAGAATTACAACATCTTTTATCTATTGCTTCATTTGCTTCAATTTCCTTTATTTTTGTATCATTGCATCTTGAATATCCATTGATCATATATTTTTGTCATCTAGCACCTAGTATTATTAAAGCTTTATTTTATCACCAGCATTATGAGTTTCAAAGTTTGAAGGAATCAATCATTAGACTAAAAAAGCCCCATGTCAGTTTTGTGGAAGCTTTGAAACAAAGCATTTTAAGTTCATGTTATGCTTTTATTTTCATCCTTGGTTATATGCTGGTTTTTCAATTCGTAGGATATGCTATTGGTCATATTATTAAGGACAGCTTCATTAATGCTATTATTCAGGGAGTTCTTGAGTTTAGTTCTGGAAGTCTTCAACTATTACAATTTAGTCATACCCCACTAGTATATAGCTTAATTTGTTTTAATCTATCTTTTAGTGGTCTTAGTGTAATGATGCAAACGGATAATCTTTTAGATGGAATTGACTATAGTTTTAAGGCTTATTTCAAAGCTCGCTTATTTCATGGTCTTTGTTCATTTACCTTATGTCTATTAATTTTAACTTATCTGTTATGAGCTTATCATTTTTTTAACCATCTTATTATTTTTAATGAAATAATTTTTTCATTTATTAAAAAGAATCGTCCTCGACAAATATTTTCAGTATAATAGAAAGATGTAAAGAGGAGAATGATTATGGAAAGCAAATTTAAAATAATTATTATGGATGTTGATGGAACATTAACCAACAGTCAAAAAATTGTTACCCCAAAAACTAAAGCAGCTTTAATGAAAGCACAAGAGTTAGGTATTAAATTAATTTTAGCTTCTGGGCGTCCAACATCTGGCCTTATTGGATTAGGGCATGAATTACAAATGGATAAATATCATGGTTTATTCGTATGTTATAATGGTAGTAAAGTTGTTGACTGCCAAACAAAAGAAGAATTATTTAATCAACCATTGAGCATTGAAGAAGGCAAAGCTGTCTTAGAGCATATGAAGAAGTTCGATCGTGTACGTCCAATGATTGACAAAGGTGAATATATGTTTGTCAACAATGTTTATGATAACTATATTAATTTCAATGGTGCACCATTCAATGTTATTGAATATGAATCACGTGGTGGAAACTATAAGTTATGTGAGATTGACGATTTAGCAGCTTTTGCTGATTTTGAGATCAATAAAATCTTAACTACTAGTGATCCTGAATATCTTCAAGAACACTATCAAGAAATGATGGAACCATTTAAAGATAGTCTAAGCTGTATGTTTACCGGTCCTTTCTACTTTGAATTTACGGCTCAAGGAATTGATAAAGCTAAAGCTTTAGATACTGTTTTAAAACCAATGGGTTATAGCCAAGATGAAATGATTGCTTTTGGTGATGGTCATAATGATGCATCAATGGTTAAATATGCAGGAACAGGTGTTGCTATGGCTAATGCCGTTCAAGACTTAAAAGATATTAGTCAATATATAACTTTATCTAATGATGAAGATGGTATTGCTGAAGCATTATATAAATACATTCCAGAATTAAAAGATTAGTACGCTGAAGCGTACTTTTTTCTTTTATTAATAATAATTATCAATAAGCTATTGACATATACTAACAAAAGATATACTATAATAGTAACCATTACTATTATAGAAAAGGAGGTAGCGTATGCCAAAGACAAGATACTCTAAACAGCGTGAATTGATTTACGAAAATTTAAAAGCAAGATGCGATCATCCTACTGCTGAAGCTATTTATAGTGATTTAAAAAAAGATAACCCCGGCTTAAGTTTAGGAACTGTTTATCGTAATCTTAACTTTTTAGCTGATGCTAAAATGATCAGAAAATTAGATGTTGGTCAAACAATCGTCCATTTCGACGGGGACATTAGTGATCATTATCATTTTATCTGTAATGAATGTAATCAAGTGTTTGACATCACTTACCATGATGAAAACATTAGTAATGTAGTACAAGAACATACTAAACATCATATCGAAAAAACGGATATTGTTTTTAGCGGTATATGTGAAGAATGTTTAAAAAAGAAAAATTAAAGAAAATAACGGAGGAAACTAACTATGACACTTAAAGGAACTAAAACAGCTAACAACTTAATGCATGCATTTGCGGGAGAAAGCCAAGCACGTAATCGCTATACTTACTATGCTTCAATCGCTAAAAAAGAAGGATTTGTACAAATTCAAAATATTTTCTTAGAAACAGCAAATCAAGAAAAAGAACATGCCAAAAGATTAATGAAATTAATGAATAAAGATTTAGCTGGAGAAACATTATATACTGATGGAAACT
Source organism: Erysipelatoclostridium sp. MSK.7.34 (assembly GCF_019041935.1). Lineage (NCBI taxonomy): Bacteria > Bacillati > Bacillota > Erysipelotrichia > Erysipelotrichales > Coprobacillaceae > Thomasclavelia > Erysipelatoclostridium sp. MSK.7.34. The sequence goes on along the minus strand of NZ_JAHPYJ010000010.1, from coordinate 21,573 downwards.
TCCCAGTATTATTAGGAACTACTGCTGAAAACTTAAAAGCAGCTGCTGCAGGAGAAAACGAAGAATATACAGATATGTATCCAAGTTTTGCTAAAACAGCTCGTGAAGAAGGATTTGAAGATATTGCTACAGTTTTAGACAGCATTGCAATTGCTGAAAAACATCATGAAGAAAGATATTTAAAATTATTAGCAGCTTTAGAAGCTGGTAATACATTTAAAAGAGAAACACCAGTTGTATGGAAATGTAATAACTGTGGATTTATTTTCGAAGGTTTAGAAGCACCAGAAAGATGTCCAGCTTGTGATCATCCTCAAGCTCACTTTGAAGTAAATACTTTCTTTTTAGGATAATTATTTAAAGCCCTTACTAGAGGGCTTTTTATTATTAATATTAAAAAACTGCTTTGAATAGTTTCTTTTGTACAGTCTAACTGCTATCTATATAAATCAACTATTTTAGTGATTAAAATATAATTGAAAACTAAATTTGATGATAGCAATTAATTCTTTTATATTTTTCATTCTTGCCACCTCCTACACTTATATAATAATCTATTTTAATAGTACAAACCATCGAACTTCATGACAATATTCTTACAATTTTGTAATATTTAATTTTATGATATAATGACTAGCGAGGTGCGACAATGAAACTAATTATCTTATGGCTCATTAATACAATTTTTGTTTTACCCTTAAAAATAATTACTATACTTTTTAAACTAATATATAAAATAATTAAAAATATTTACTTTAATAATTTAGATTTAGAATATATCAATACAATGGATGGTCATGATTTTGAGTATTTCACCAAAACATTATTAGAAAAAAACGGCTTTAAACAAGTGAATGTCAGCCAAAGCAGTAGCGATTACGGAATTGATGTCTTTGCATATAAAAACAAATATACATATGCTATACAATGTAAACGTTACAGCAAAACAGTAGGAATCAAAGCAGTTCAGGAAGCAAAAAGCGGTTGTGAATACTATCAGTGCGATATTCCAGTAGTCTTCACTAACAATACTTTTAGCAGTGCTGCAATTAATCTCGCTAAAAATACAAATGTTGAGTTATGGGATCAAGATACTCTTTATCACTATTTAAAAAAATCTAAGATTTTAACTAAATCATTACCACTTTATTATCCTCTGTTTACCTTCATTACTACCGCCATTTTATCTTATTACTATTTACAGCATCAAGACTATTTACTGATTCCTTTATTGATAAGTATGTTTTTGTTTATCAGTATCATTGTTAAAATTTTGAAAGATAAAAAAAAGACTCCTATTATTTTAAAAGAGCCTGAATATACGATTCATGATTATCACGATACTATTCAATAGTATCGTTTATTATTTGCTTTTGCTTATGATAATAATAAAATAAACATAACCCTGCTAGAGTAATTACAATTATAACAATCATAATAAAACAATGCATAAAAAAGGTTTCTGGTAAAATATTGATTACCGGATCATTACGATAATCAAATACCCAATAATTGTTTCTAAATACAATTTGATGAAAAGTTATAAAAGCACTTTCAAAATCTAATGCTACAACAAAACCCAACATTGCTGGTACAATAATAGTAATCAGCCCAGTAAGCTTTAAAAAACGATATTCTTTTTCTTTAAATCGTCTAATTACTAACGGTAATGAGATCAACCCACTAACTACCATAATTACCTGGATTGCCTCAAAAATTGTTTTTACTTCTTCAAAATGAATCCTACCGTTTGTTGACATTACAAAATCTGGCAGATTCAACGTTCCCCGATAAAAGATCGACTGATATGCAATTAAAACATCGTAATTCTTTTTTATTGTTTCAACTGACATTCCACTCGTTAAATCAATTCCTAAATAATTAATATCTAAATAATACAGCTGTTTAAAAAAGACAGTGAATACTATTGCTAATGAAATAATAAATAACATTAACATCGTTGCTAAAAAAATGTCTTTTTTATTATAACTCATATAAGAAATCTTCCCCTTTTTGAACTTCAACTTTTGAAAGATTTGGATAACTTTGTTGTCTTAAAACCTCGTAAATACAAATAGCAGCACAATTTGATAGATTCAAACTTCTAACTTTATCACTCATCGGGATTCTTAAACAACGATCTAAATGCTTGGTTAAAATTTCTTTAGGTATTCCATCATGTTCATGACCAAAAAATAAATAATGTTCTTTTTTATCATCGCTAAAGTCTTGATCAGTGTAACAAAGATGTGAATAACGCGTAAAAAAATGATATTCTCCAGGATTTTTTTGTTCAAACTCTTCATAGTTTTCATAAACATACAAATTTAGATCTTTAACATAATCTAATCCCGCACGTTTCATTTTTTTATCATCTAATTCAAAACTCATTGGTTTAATAATGTGTAAACTAGTGTTAGTAGCGACACACGTTCTCATAATATTCCCTGTATTTTGGGGAATGGCTGGATGAACTAATACGATATGATTCATTTATAATATCTCCTTTAAAATCGTATATAATTTTTTTAAAGCTTTAGCTCGATGTGAGTATTTATTTTTTTCCTCCATTGACATCATTGCCGAAGTCATCTGACATGGCGGAAAATAGAAAATTGGATCGTATCCAAACCCATTAGCTCCTTCAATTTTATCATTGATCAAGCCTTCCATCGTTTCTTCAATTAAAATTGGTTCTTGACCAGGTATAACTAAAGCCATCGCACAAACAAAGCGAGCAGTACGCTCTTTATCTTTAAGCGCATCAATTATGTATTGATTTTTAATATTATAACTAGTATCTGCACCTAAAAAACGTGCTGAATAAATTCCTGGTTGTTTGTCTAAAGCATCAACTTCTAGACCACTATCGTCGGCTAAGACCGGCTTGTTAACAATATTTGCAATTGTTTGAGCTTTAATCAGTGCATTCTCTTTAAATGTTGTTCCTGTTTCTTCAATTTCCAATTCTTGCTCTAAAACATCTTTCATCGATAATACTTCAATATCAATATCTTTAAGCATTGCTTTAATTTCTTTGATTTTTCCTTGATTAGTTGAAGCAACAATTATTTCTTTCATTATTTTACCTCGATTCCTAGTACTTTTTTTACTTCATTAATTGGCATTTCTTGACCTGTCCATATTTTAAATGATTCAACTCCTTGATAAAGCAGCATCAATTCACCATTCATCGTTGCACAACCCGCTTCTTTTGCTAATCGCAGCATTTTTGTAACTGCAGGCTGATAAATAATATCAGCTACTTTTAAATCTGGTTTAAAATAAGAAGCATCTGGTACTACTGATCGTTCTAACATCGGTTCCATACCGACACCAGTAGTATTGATAAAAAGATAACTGCTGTGCATATCTTTTTTCAAACTTTCTAAATCACTTAAAGATTTTAAGGTAATCGTACAACCTGTTTCAATAATTGTATTATTGATTATCTCCTGAAACTCTGTACGCATAGTTCGGTTATAAACGATTATTTCTTTTACCCCATCTAAAGCAAGCTGTACCATAATTGCAGTTGACGCACCGCCGGCTCCGACCATAGTTATCTTTTTGTCTTTAATCAACCATCCTTGCTCTTCAAGACTTCTAGTAAAGCCAATTCCATCGGTAATCGTACCATAATATTTTCCATCTTTAAAAGTAATTGTGTTCACTGCATTACATAATCTTGAAGCTGTTGATATTTCATCAAGGTACGGAATAATATTTTGTTTATGAGGCATTGAAACATTAGCTCCTCTAACTTTCATCGCCTTAAACCCAGCAATCGTATCTTTTAATTCCTCACTCTTTATATCAAATGCTAAATAAACACTATCAAGGCCTAATTGTTCAAAGGCTGTATTATGCATCGCTGGTGATTTAGAATGATGTGCAGGACTAGCGATAAAAGCATATAAACTTGTTGTTGCACTAATTTGTGATTTCATGATCTCCCTCCATTTTTTAAAAGTATTATAGCATGGATGACAGAAAGTTTGCAGTTTTTGAAAAAAATATATATTATTTTTATAATAGCCTATAATGGAGATATAGATACGGAGGACTATGAAATGATAAAAAAATTAATTGTTAATGCTGACGATTTTGGTATGACCGAAGGAAATTCAATTGGTATTTTAATGGCACATGCTGATGGAATTCTTACATCAACTACATGTATGATGAATATGCCATTTGCTAAATTTGCTTTAGATCAAGCTAAAAATTATCCAGATTTAGGTGTTGGGATCCACTTAGTCTTAACAGTTGGGAGACCATTAGTAGATGGTGCTAAAAGTTATACTGATAAAGATGGTAACTTTATTCGTCCAAAAGACTATCCAGATCATCAACCCCATGCTGATCCTGAAGAATTATACACAGAGTGGAAAGCTCAAATAGAGAAATTCATTGAAATAGCTGGTAAAAAACCAACTCATATTGACTCTCATCACCATGTTCATCTATTACCGCAACATCAAGAAGTGGTAATTAAATTAGCAAGAGAATATGATCTACCGATCAGACAACGGGACCAAATCATTGATAATTATGAATATGTACGTTGTAATGATCAAATGTATGATGATTTGATCACTTATGATTTTATGTCTAATTCAATGAAAGTTGATGAAGAAACTTTAGAATATATGTGTCATCCTGCATATGTTGATCAACGTTTATACGATATGACTAGTTATTGCTTACCACGAATGAAAGAATTGGCATTATTACGTAGTGAAGAAATGAAAAACTTTATTAAGGATAATAACATTCAATTAATTAACTATAGTGATTTAAAAAAGATATAAATGGATTTAAAAATAAAAATTAATTATTATATAAAAGGCTGTAAAACAGTCTTTTATTTTTTATATAGATTAAAAGGATCTCCATTTTGGAAATCCTCTTTTAATAATTAACAAAAAAAGATAAATTATTATTCATTTTACAAATAGTATTGTTGATAATAATGTACTCTTAATAAATCACAAATAGTCATAATTTGATAATTAAAATTGATTCCATCAAATTTTCCCGGTACTTGAATTACATAATCAGAAATCTTATATTCATCTAAAGCATATGTTTTATTTTGAGTAATTAAAATAGATGTTGTTAAATCAACCCGTAATTCTTTTTTTATTTCAACAAATGAATTCATTGACCTACCTGTTGCAGACACAAAAATAGTAACATCATTTTCATCAAGCTGGATATCTTTATCAAAATTATGATACTGAATTACTGGTTTCCCAAAACTAACTAAGTCAGTTTGAAATTCTACTGCAATAGACATCGGATATAAAGCTCCTATTAAAACAACACGCTTAGCTTTAAAGATAGCTTCACAAATAGTCGAGATATATTCACTCATTACTTCATTCGAACAAGATTTTTCCATTTCATCAATCAGCTGCTCACTATTAACCCCAAGCATTCGAGCCCGAATCTGATCTAAACGAATCATATGTGATCTCAACAGTTCGGCTTTAAATGTATCATAATCATCAAAACCAAGCAAAGCACAAAACCTTAAAATATCCTCTTTACTGATTTGACTTTTTTCACTAACTTCATTGAAAGATAAATCCTCTAATTCTAAGTAATGATAAACAATGAATTTACAAAAACGATAATGTGAATCATAAAGCAATGTCCCATTTAAATACGTTAATATTCTACTTATTAATAAATTCATAAAATACCTCCCTTGATTTAATTCTACTCTTATTAATTTTAAAATTAGAGTTTTTTCTATTCCTGAATAGCCAATTCACTTTTTTTAATTACAAATACTTCTTGAGTATTTAAACATAAACAATTTAGCTGCCCTTTATCAAATGGTCCTAAACCGCCATCAATCCCGATCTTATCTTTAAAAACCGGATCATACCAAACATCAAAACAGCCACTTGCCTGATGAATATAACAAGTTGGCGTATGACCAAAAATAATAATCTTATTATCCAAACCTTTTGACATAAAGAAATACTCGCGCATCCATGCACATTCTTCTTCAGTTTGTTCATATAACCCCTTTTCAGGATTGATTCCTGCATGAATCAATACATAATCTTGACCATTACAATTCAGTTCAATAAATGAAGGACAACGGTCAATGTAATCAATCATCATCTTATAAAACGCCGCTTTAATTACTTTATAATCACAGTCATTAAATGCTTTTTTATGTAAATATTCATGGTAGCTGTGAAATGTTTTATTTCCACCATTTTGAGCCCACATCCGGCCTTGTGATGAAGCAGGGTCATCAACTTTAAAAGCATCACGCATCATAATCTCGTGATTTCCCTTAATTAAATGAATGTTATCAAATTTTTGAATATATAAATAAATTTTTAAGCTATCTGGACCTCGATCACAACAATCCCCTAAAATATATAGAACATCATCATCAGAAAAATTAATTTTTTCCAACATTTTGATAAAAATATTGTAGTGGCCATGAAGGTCAGAAAGTACATATATATTTTTAGGCATTACTATCACCCTTTCTTATTTAAGTTTATCATTAAACAAACATTTTTTAAACAGATATGCTAAAAGTAATCAGTAATTTTTTGATTTAATAAGGCTTTTTCACAAAATAAAAACAGCAATTTATTTCCTTAAAATTGCTGCTTAATTACTATAATATTGCAAATCCGCAACATTAAAAATATTATATTGATCAAAATATTTATTCTCTAAAGGAATCCAGATTTTCTTAAATTTCTCATACATCATCTCACCATTACGCATTAAAATACGCTTAGCTTGAATATCATCAGATACATTCAAAGCAATCGTGAAATCATAAAACATTCCAAAATACGGATGCATACTGTAAGTTCCCTCAATAACATTAAAGCGAGAATATGGAATTAATTCTACATGAGCTTCTAAAGCCATCTTTGAACAATCAAAACGCTGATATTTAACGCTTTCCTGATGTTGCAAAGGAACAATTACTGTTTCTTTAAAACGTTCATAATCAATATTTCCACCCGGTTCATTTAAACGAGCAGCAGTTCGTTGAAAAGGCTGTAAGAAAAAATCATCCATTTTAAAAAGATTTGTTTCAAAAATTGCCTTAATCATTTCACCAAGGGTCGACTTCCCTGCACCACATTTTCCATCAATAGCAATATTTAAACGATCGGTTGTTTGCAATAATTGATTAATTTTTAAAATTACGGGAAAATAGCTATAAATCTGTTTATTAATAACTCGATAATGTGGCTGATATAGTTCCCGATATGTTGATGAATGACTAATAGGAGGATAATTAAGTTTCTCGTAATTTTCGATTTCTAAACAAATTTGCCTATAATCAAAACTAATTGTCCCTCTTTGACAAGCACTCTTTAATTGCTCTAACTTATTAATGAAGGAAATAATACTCCCGTTCATTAGTTTAGCAGAATATACAAATAATTGATTTAATGTAAGCAGTTCTAATTCACCAGCATTTCCTAAGTAAACACGAACCAAATCATTTCCTATGTCTTCTTCAATAAAACTATTATTTTTTAACTGCTTTGCCTCATCTTTTAAACGCTTTAAACTAGTCTCAGGATCATCAATCATATGACCACCACCAAATTCATTTTGATAAATCAATTTAATAATATCCTGAGCCTTCATTTGGGGATATTTCTCTAGCTGAGTTGTAACGAGTGCACTAATCATTATTATATTTAATTAAATGCGCATTTTCTAATGCCATAATTAATATTGGAATCACGATCAGCTGTAATATGATTCCAGGAATTGCATTGGTAAAAGCTCCAGCTATAAAGATTGCAAATCCAAATGGCTGTCCTGCCATTCCATATAATATTGCACTAATAATTCCCCAGATTACTCTTCCACCAATCATCGCTATTCCTAAAGCAATATAAGTATTGAGCGGCTTTTTAGCTAAACGATTATAAAATAACCCTGTTAAAGCTCCATAAGCAGCTAATTCAAAAGCCATAGCTAATGCAGTTGGATACATTGGCGGCATTGTAAATAACATACTTCTAAGCAATGATAAGATAAAACCAACAATTAATCCTAACGGCCACCCGCAAACAAACCCACAAATCAATACTGGGATATGCATTGGTAACAACATATTGCCGATACTTGGTATCTGCATCGTAAAAAACGGTAAAACAATTCCTACTGCCAAGAAAAAACCAGCTAAAACGATATTTCTAACACTTAAATTTTTCATTTTTCCCTCCTTATAAAACATGAAAAAAGCCATAAAAATACCTGTTTTTCAAAACAGTCTACTACCTTCATGGCATAATGTTATCTTCTTGACAACGTCTATTCTTGCTTTAATCATGTATAAAAATTTTATCGATAAACCACAGTTTTGTCAACATCAATAATCAAGTTCAATCGCTTAGGCAATAATTTTTTTTAAAATAAAAGAGTTATTGATGACTGTCAGTAGAAATTGTGTATGTATGCACCACAAAATAATCTTAAATTAACTATTTTCCTATATTCAGGTAAAATAAAGGTTACCAAAAATTTAATCCTTTAATTGGACTAGCTTCACCAAAATAATTAATTTCCTATCAATATCAAGCTAGTATTATTGAAGAAGATGAGCGTTTTATCTCTATAGGCACATTTTAAAAGAGCAATTAACTATACTGATACTTAAAAATAATCATCAAAACATACAATTTCTACCAATCAATTAACACCTCTATGTTATCGTACTTTTATCAACAAAGATGATTATGATGTTATTCTTAGTATTAATAAAGCTGATCGATTAGGTATTTTTGATATTGATATAATTTATTCCCGAACAAAAATTTAAAACCGTAATAAATGCAAATAAAAAAATCTATTAATAATGAATCATAAATTCATTATCATAGATTTTTATTTATTTGGCTTAATCATTAGATATAGTGGTAATCCTAACAAAACTCCACCACCAATCATATTACCAAAAGTTACTACGATCATATGTATAGCAATCAAACCAAAGTTAGCACCACTTCCTAAAGCCCCTATCGTTAAAGTGAAAGAACCCATATTAGCAATACTATGTTCGAATCCAGGTAAAACAAATGCCATAACCACAATCATCATAATAATTGTTTTGGCCGTATCGTCCTGCATCTTCATCCCTACGTAAGCACCTACACAAACGATAAAGTTACATAAAACTGCTTTGACTAATAATTCAATGATATCAAAACTTAATTTTGTATTTGCACAACTAACAACATATTCCGAAAGCAGTTCATGATTACTACCACTAATAAAAAATAAATAACAAACTAGTGCAATTCCTACAAAATTCCCAAAATAACAAACTATCCACATGGGAATTATCTGACGAAACTTCAATTTCTTACCATAAACAGGAATCATTGTTGTAAAACAATTTCCTGTAAATAACTCTGATCCTAAAATTACAATAATTACTAATCCGATTCCAAATGAACCTGCTACAGCAATTTTTGAAGCAATTAAATTATCTTTAAATAGCAATGTTCCTAATGTTGTTGATAAGATCGTCGCTAATCCTAAATATAATCCCGCAACTACTGAACGAGCAAAGAAGCGCCCAATATCATCACGACACATTTCATATTTTTTTATCCCTAAATCTGATAACATTTCAAAACTCATATTGAAACCCTCCAAACCTGTTTCATTATAAACCATTATTCTTCCAAGTTCAACAAATTACTTGTCTGGTGCTATGTTGTAAAAAATATAGCTCTTATACCGGATTCTAGATATTCTTTTCCAAAAAATGAAAAAGCGCTTACTTAAAAAATTTCAGTGATAAAATCGAAGCATCAAAAAATATTTGGAGGGTCATACATGTTCAAAAAGGGAAGTTATATCTACTACGCCTTAGGAAATGGGATGTTCTATTTTTCATGGGCAATGTTTTCTTGTATCATTTCTGTCTATCTTGCTGGAATAAACTGCTCGGCTACTGAAATTTCATTAATCACTTCGGCTGCGGCTTTGTTTGCAATGGCGACTCAACCAATTACAGGTTTTCTAGCTGATAAATTTAAAAGTCCAAAACTAGTCGCAATTATAACTGGTGCATTAACAATTATTTTTGGTTTACTATTTGCTTCAACAAAGTCTTTTATCTTTTTATTTTTATTGAACGGCTTCACTCAAGGTTGTTTAAACGGAATTACCGCCTTAACAGATCGTTTAGCTACTGCCTCACCATATCCATTTGGAGCAATCAGAGTTTGGGGATCTATTCTTTATGCTATTGCTGCTCAGGTAAGCGGTATTGTTTATGACTATATTTCACCAACTGCAAACTTCTATATTTTTGCAGCTGGTCTATTGCTCATGTTGTTTTCTTTTTATATGATGCACGATGCTAAACCGCTTATCGTTGGTAAAGCAGCCAAGGTAACAACTAAAGAAGTTTTAAAACATTTATGGCACAACAAACCTTTTAAAATTTTTATGTTAATCTATATTCTTTTTCAAGGCCCAAGTTCTGCCCAAATGGTTTACCTCCCATTAGTAATCAAAGGTTTAGGAGGGACTACTACGATTGTAGGAACGACTCTGTTATTTAGTACCTTATCAGAGATCCCTGCTGTCTTATTTTCAGATCGTTATATGAAAAAGATTTCATATAAAGCTTTAATGATATTTGCCTGTGTTTTATCTATCATTCGCTTTGTCTGGTATTCAACTTGTCCAGCACCATATTTGATTATGTCTGTTTTCTTTTTTCAAGGTCTAACAACAATTGTTTTTATTCTTGTTGCTGTAAGAATTATATTAGATTTAGTTGATGAACAATATGTCAATAGTGCCTATGGTATTTCATCGATGTTAGCCAAAGGCTTTTCAGCTTTGATTTTTCAAATTATTGGAGGTCGAGTTTTAGATATTTTCCCAGGAAATAATGGCTATACCATTATGTATCTAATTTTTGCTTCTTCAATTACAATTGCTTTGATCTTATGTTTTAAATTCAAGTTTACTAAAAAAGTTGAATAATCTAATCATGAAATGCAATAATTATTAATATTATAAATATGGTGGGAAATTTTGACAATCATAAAAAAGTAGATGAACAAAATCGCAAAATCGTTTTACAATTAGAAGCTGCCACTTCTTTATATCAAATGCGCGGCTTCCAATTCACCGACGAACTTGATTTAAAAAATGAAAAGGTCATGGTTTTAAAAAAGTAATCTAGTCAATAATTAGATTACTTTTTTCAGCTTGTTTAGAAACATTTATCAGTGTACAATATAGTCATTGGAGGAGATATAATGAAAGATGGATACATCCGTGTCGCTGCTGGTTCTTTTGAAACTAGTATTGCTAACGTAAAAAATAATAGTGAAAATATTTGTAACTTAATTAATGAAGCTTATCATAATGATGCTAGAGTTTTAGTTCTACCCGAGCTTTGTTTAACCGGATATACTTGTGAAGATCTTTTCAATCAAGATCGCTTATTAAATGAGGCTAAACAGCAACTGCAAACAATTATCACTGCAACAAATAATAAAGATTTAATCACCATTGTCGGTCTACCTTATCAACATTTAAATAGTCTTTATAATGTAGCTGCAGTAATTCATCAAGGGGCGCTGCTTGCCTTAGTCCCTAAAACACATATTCCTAATTATCAGGAATTTTATGAAGCCCGTCGTTTTGAACAAGCCCCAAAAGAAAATACATTGACAAACTTTAATGGTCAAAAGATACCTTTTGGAACTCACTATGTTTTTGCTTCAACAACTAATTCAGATTTTAAATTTGGAGTTGAAATTTGTGAAGATCTTTGGTTACCAGATGCCCCAAGTACTAAACTGGCTTTAAATGGTGCTAATTTAATTTTAAATCCTTCTGCCAGCAATGAAATTACAACAAAAAGCGATTATCGTCGTTTACTAGTAAGTTCTCAATCAGCTCGTTTAGTTTGTGGCTATGTTTATTGTAATGCCGGTAATGGCGAAAGTACCACAGATGTTGTTTTTAGTGGGCATCACATTATTAGTGAAAATGGAACAATGATCAAAGAGAGCCGAGGTTTTGACAGTGAACTGATCTATGGTGATCTCGATTTAAAGAAATTATCAAGTGAACGTCGAAAAATGACAACTTTTAAATCATATCATAATTATGAAACTATTTATTTTGATTCAACAAATATCGATTTAAATACCACATATTATTATGATCCCCACCCATTTGTCCCTAGTAATCGAGACTTACGGGCTAAACGCTGTAAAGAGGTATTTGATATCCAAACAAGAGGTTTAATGCAGCGCTTAAAAGCCACCGGAATCAAAAAAGTCGTTATTGGTATTTCGGGGGGGTTAGATTCTACCTTAGCCTTATTAGTATGTACGATGGCCTTCAAAAAACTAAATTATGATACAAAGGATATTATTGCAATTACAATGCCTTGTTTTGGAACTACTTCAAGGACTAAAAACAATGCCTTAGGATTAATGGAAGAATTAGCTGTAACAAGTATTGAAGTTGATATTACAGAATCTGTCCGTATTCAATTTAGAGATATTGAACAAGATGAAAATATTCATGATGTTACTTATGAAAATGTTCAAGCAAGAACAAGAACAGAAATTCTCATGAATAAAGCTAATCAAGTTGGTGGTCTTGTGATTGGAACTGGAGATTTATCAGAAGTTGCTTTAGGCTGGTCAACATACAATGGCGATCATATGTCAATGTATGCAGTAAATGTCTCTGTTCCTAAAACCTTAGTTCGTTATTTAGTTGATTACGTAGCTAGTTTGTATCATGGAGAAAAATTAGAAACAATCTTAAAAGATATACTAGATACACCTGTTTCACCAGAGTTATTACCTCAAGAAAATGATCAGATCGTTCAAAAAACTGAAGATATCGTAGGTCCATATGAGCTGCATGATTTCTTTATTTATCATATGGTCCGTTTTGGTGATGAACCACGTAAACTATATCGTAAAACTAAACTAGCTTTTAAAGATAAATACGACAAAGAAACTATTAAGAAATGGCTAACTAAATTTTATTGGCGTTTCTTTAGCCAACAATTTAAACGTAGCTGTATCCCAGATGGTCCTAAAGTTGGAAGTGTCTCTCTCTCTCCTCGTGGTGACTGGCGAATGCCAAGTGATGCAAACGTAAGTAACTGGATCGATGAAATCGAAAAAATATAACAAAAAGGTTTTGTATTTAAAATCAATACAAAACCTTTTTTATTAATACATTTGATTTGGCATCATTGGAGCCTCTGGTGTTTCAGACTTAATTTCTGCAACACCAGCTTCAGTTGTAATAAATAAAGCTGAGATACTTGCAGCATTTAATAATGCACTACGAGTAACTTTAGTCGGATCAATAATTCCTTTATCAAACATATCAACCCATTCACCATTTTTGGCATCAAATCCTTGATTTTTAGCTGCAGATTTTTGCATATCAACAATATCTTCGCTGTTATATCCAGCATTTTCAGCAATTTGACAAATTGGTGATAATAATGCTTCCATCACGATATTAATACCTTTTTGAACATCAACATTATCATTTTTAAGCACTGGTTTTAATTCTTTATAAGCTTCAACTAATGCTGCTCCACCACCAATTACAATACCTTCTGCAACTGCTGCTTTAGTAGCATTTAAAGCATCTTCAATACGTAATTTCTTTTCTTTTAATTCACTTTCAGTAGTCGCTCCAACTTTAATTGTTGCAACCCCATTTGTTAACTTACCAAGGCGTTCTTGGAATTGTTTTTTATCATAATCACTAGTACTGCTAGCAACTCTTGTTTTTATTTCTTCAATTCGTGCCTTTAACTCAGGATTTTCTTCATTACCACTGATCATAGTAGTATTATCTTTAGTCACAATAACTTTTTTAATAGTACCAAGTTCTTCTAATTGAAGTTCTTCCAACTTCATATTTAAGTCTTTATTATAAAGTTTTGCACCTGTTAATGCAGCAATATCTTGCAGCATTTCTTTTTGATTATCACCAAAACCAGGAGCCTTAGTTGCAACAACATTGAAAGTACCACGTAATTTATTTAAAACTAAAGTTGAAATTACTTCATTTTCATAATCTTCAGCAATCAATAATAATGGTTTGTTTGTCTTTAAAACTTGTTCAAGTACTGGTAAAATTTCTTGTAAATTATTAATTTTATGATTAGTTACTAAAACATATGGATTTTCTAATTCGACTTGCATTTTTTCACGATCAGAAACCATGTATGGCGAAACATATCCTTTATCATACTGCATTCCTTCACTGATTTCTAATTCATTATCAAATCCATTACTTTCATCAACATTAATAATCCCATCACGACCAACCTTATCCATCGCTTCAGCAATTAAATCTCCAATTTCTTTACTACCAGCCGAAATCGTTGCAACACTAGCAACATCTCCACTAGTTTCAACTTTACGTGAATTCTTCAAAATAGTTTTTGCTACCTCTTTGCTCGCATATTCAATACCTTCACGCATTAGAACAGGATTACATCCTTTATCAACGGCTTTCATCCCGCTATTGATCATATTACGAGCAAGAATAGTTGCTGTTGTTGTTCCATCACCAGCAACATCATTAGTATTATTAGCTACTTCATATACTAATTTTGCTCCCATATTTTCAAATTTATCTTCTAATTCAATTTCTTTAGCAATACTAACACCATCATTAGTAATCAATGGTGAACCATAACTTTTTTCTAACACAACATTTCGCCCCTTAGGACCTAACGTAATACATACAGCGTCTGCAAGAGTATTTACTCCTTTTAACATTGACTTGCGGGCGTCACTTGAAAATCTAACTTCTTTTGCCATTTCTAATTACCTCCTAAGCAATATAAGCTAAAATATCTTTTTCTTCGATGACAATATAATCTACTTCGTCAATTTTAATATTAGTTCCTGAATATTCTTTGTAAACAACTTTACTATTTTCTTTAATTTCGGATTTACAATCAGGACCTAAAGCAACAACTGTTGCTACACTGGGAATCTTTTTTGTTTCGGTTGTTAAAATAATTCCGCTAGATGTTTTATTTTCTACTTCATCTTTTTTCAAAATAACATTATCATGTAATGGCTTAATCATTTTAATCACTCCTTTTTAGCACTAGCCATTCCTAAGTGCTAAAATTATTATATCCTTTTCTAGCACTTTGTCAATACAAGTGCTAATTTTTTACAAAAAAAGATTCTTCAAAAAAGAAGAACCTAGTCATATAACCAGTTAGCTTTATAATAATATATGCCTAATACAAGCGAACTAAAAATCCAAGAAACTGGCCAGCCTAAATTTACAAAAACAATGTTATGGAAAATGTTAGTTGTTACTGTAACCCAGATTACTCTAAAAATACACCAGCACCCAATTAGAACAAACATTGGAATATTGGTTCTTCCAACACCCCGTAAAACACCACAAATACATTGGGATAGAGTTAAAAATAAATAGCCTGGAGCAATACATAACATCATCGTTCGTCCATATTCAATTACTTGGGAATTTGATGAAAAAATTCTTAATAAATACGGGGTTGTAAAAACA
Organism: Erysipelatoclostridium sp. MSK.7.34; assembly: GCF_019041935.1. Classification (NCBI taxonomy): domain Bacteria; kingdom Bacillati; phylum Bacillota; class Erysipelotrichia; order Erysipelotrichales; family Coprobacillaceae; genus Thomasclavelia; species Erysipelatoclostridium sp. MSK.7.34. The sequence continues at coordinate 5,979 of NZ_JAHPYJ010000010.1, read as the reverse complement.
ATAATGATTGTCAGTGTCAAAATGATCCCACAGCTGATCAAAGTTCCAATACGTGCCCCTTTTTTTATTCTTTCATATTCTTGTGCACCCTTATTTTGTCCAACAAAAGTTGTTAATGCCATTGCAAAACTTAAAACCGGTAAGATAGCAAATCCATCGATTTTAGTATATGAACCTGTTCCAGCCATCGCATAAGCACCAAACACATTAATATTTGACTGCATAATAATATTTGAAAAAGAAACTACCGCATTTTGCATTGCACTAGGCATTCCAATCTTAGCTGTCTTTTTTAAAATATCGGGATAAAAATGAATCTGCTGCAATTCTAGTTTATACATTTCTTTAGATCTCACTAAAATATAAATTGATAATAATGCGCTAGTGATCTGAGCAATCGTAGTAGCAATCGCCACCCCAGCAATTCCCATCTTAAAAATTACAACAAATACCAAATCTAAAATAATATTTACAATCGATGAAACAACTAAAAAATATAATGGATATTTAGAATCACCAACCGCTCTTAAGATTCCACTAATCATGTTATAAATAATTAAACCAATTACTCCTAAAAAATAAATCCGTAAATAAATAATGCTCTGCCCAATTACGGATGAATCAACTCTTACCCATTTTAAGATTATTGGGGTGAAAATCACTCCGACTATTGTTGTGATAAGACTTGAAACAAGCGCTAAAGCCATTGCTGTATGAACACCTTCTTTAACTCCCTGACAATCTTGAGCTCCAAAATAATTAGAAATTAAAACACCGGCACCTAATGATAACCCCATAAAAAAACTAACCAGCATATCAATAATTGGTCCACTGGAATTTACTGCTGCTAAAGCTTGATCACCAATAAAATTACCTACAACGATACTATCGACTGTATTATACAGCTGTTGAAATAAATTTCCAACCAATAATGGTATCGCAAACACGATCAGCTGTTTTGCAATATTGCCATGTGTCATTAAACCATTTTTCCCTTCCATTATTTTCCCTCCAAATATCTACAGTATACTCCAGTACACTAATGATTAAAATAGCTAACTAAAAAACTGATCACCAAATGATGATCAGTTTTTAACCAATAATACTTTTCTATTATTTTTTATAAACCATGATCGGATCGTTAGCCGCTTTAACCTCTTTATTTGTTAAGAACTGCTCCGGTTGAAAATCACCAGGATTAGTTACAACAACCATTGTAAGAGTATCCATCTCTTTTGATTTCAAAAATGCTTCATCGAATTTTATTAATGGATCACCCGGCTCTACTTTAGCTTCAACTTCTGTTAAAACTTCAAATCCTTCCCCTTCTAACGAAACTGTATCCATCCCCACATGGATCAATATTTCTAGACCATCCTCACTCAACAGACCAACTGCATGTCCAGAATTAGGCATTAACATTTTAACTGTCCCCTTAAACGGCGCTACAACTGTATCTGTAGTAGGCTTGATGGCAATTCCTTCCCCCATCATTTTTTCTGAAAAGACAGGATCTGGCACTTCTTCAATTGAAAGTGTCGTCCCGGTTAGTGGTGCTAATACTTCTACTGATTTACTTTTTTTCTTAAACAAATTTAACATTCCTGATTCCTCCTAGAATAGTATTCCTAATCTAATTTTAACAAATAAAACTAATCCGTACAACATACCAAGCGGAATCAATCCCACTAACATCGCTTTAGTACTATTATTTATAGTGAATTTTTTTATTGCAAACATTCCTTTACCATACTCTTGGAAAGTACCATAAATGATGAGAAAACTACAAATCATATTAAATGAACTAACTTGATAGACAATTAAGATCCATAACGGAATTAACAATCCATCACGTTTTTTTCGATCTTTAAGATCTTGACAGATATTGCGCATTGCAAGATAACAAAATGGCATTGCTAGAACGAGTAATAATTGTCCCACAATCAAAGGTTCATTAAACATCTTTTCAATATCCCCTTGGGCCATAAATAAATACAAGAATCCAAGAATCAAGATAGGAATACCCACAAATAGATATTTTACAATATCCAAGGCACTCATTCCTTTAAAAAATTTAAATATTGATTGTAGTTTTCCGTACACCATTTTCACTTCCTCCTATTATTTTAATTCTGGCCAATATCCTTTATTTGCTTCAATTAAATCATCTAAAATTTCTTTTGCTACCTTAGCACTTGGTACTGTTTTTGATAATGTTAAAGCTTGCCACATTTTTTGATAACTTCCTTCGATCCAAGCTTCAACACATAATTTTTCAACTGATACTTGTTGTTCCATCAAACCTTTTTGGAATTGTGGAATTTCTCCCATTTTTAATGGTTCAGCACCTTCATTACCAACGATACATGGAATTTCAACCATTGCTGTTGGGTCAAAGTTAATTATTGCACCATCGTTAGGAACAATCAACAACATTCTTTCTTTTGTATTAAAAGCAATTGCACAAGCTAAATCGACGATATAAGCAGCATGTGTATCCGTACTAAATCCACAATCTTTAGCAGTTTGTTTCGCTACAATATCAGCAGCTGCCCCAAATACTCTTTTTTCTCGTCCATCCATAACTTCATTAGCACGTGTATATTCTTTATTTGAATGTTCAACTACATAATCTGGATATAAATAATATTTTAAATAAGTATTTGGTAATGTATCAGGATCAACCGCATATACATCTTTAACTTTAGTATAAGTATCAATCCAAGATTGATCGCGATGTTGAAAATCTTCAGTATCAACAGCATAACCAAATTGACGACAATGTTCTTTAATTTTTGGCATTAAATCATTACCTTCTTTATCAGTAATTGATGTCCACCAGCCAAAGTGATTTAAACCATAATATCTTACAATCATATCTTTACGTGATTCTAAGCCTAAAATAGTAGCAAAATTTCTTTCAATTCCAATTGGCATATCACAAATATTAATAATTTTAGAATTTGGTCGTAATCTTCTAGTTGCTTCAGCTACGATAGCAGCTGGATTTGAATAATTCAACATCCAGGCATTAGGAGAATACTTTTCCATATAATCCAAAATTTCTAAAACACCACCAATTGAACGCATTCCATATGCTAAACCACCAGGTCCACATGTTTCTTGACCAACAACACCATGTTTTAATGGGATTTTTTCATCTAGTTCACGCATTGCGTATAAACCAACACGAATATGTGCCATACAAAAATCAATATCCGTAAATGCCGTTTCTGGATCAGTTGTCCAAGAAAAGGCAACTTCTGGATATCTTTCTTTCATTAAAATTCCTAATGCTTCAGCTAATTTATTTTGTCGCTCTGCATTATTATCATATAATTTAATTTGACGAATTGGAAAACGTTCTTGATTTTCCATAAGCATTAGAACAATTCCTGGGGTGAAAGTACTTCCACCGCCAGCAATACAAATAGATGATTGTTTTTTCATTCTTCTTCTCCCCTTTTTATAATAACTTTTCAAATTCTTCTCTTACATAAGGTACTGTTAATCCAACGATAACCTGGAACGCTTTACCTTTAGCAACTAAACCATGAGCACCAGCCTTTTTAAAGACTCCAACCGGTTGTACTAATGTTTCATCTTTAACTGATACTCTTAAGCGAGTTGCACAGTTTGTAACTGATTCTATATTATCTTTACCACCTAATGCCGCTAAGAAAGCTGCTGCTTTACCAGCATCGCCACCTTTAACTTCAATATTTCCAGTTGGATCATTGCTTGTATCCTCTTTAGAAGCTTTATATTCAGCTTTTGAAACCAACTTAACTTCTTCATCATCGTCTTCACGACCAGGTGTTTTAAAATCAAATTTTTCAATGATAAATTTAAATACAATAAACCAAATTCCTGAGAAAACTAGACCAATTACAACTGATAATAAATATTGTTGCCAATGTGCTGATCCAAGTGGAATCCAGTTCAAGGCCGCATTAGAAATAATTCCACTTCCAAAGTCACCACTAATTCCAATTAAATATTGTGCTGTTGCTAATGATGCTGCCAAAACAGAATGCACTGCAAACATTACCGGCGCAATAAACAAGAATGTAAATTCAATTGGTTCTGTAATCCCTGCAAACATTGCTGTTAAAGTAACCGGAATCATTAATCCTAATACTTCTTTTTTCTTGTTTTCTTTTGCTGTTGCATAGAATGCCGCACTAATACCTAGTGGAGCGAACATTTTAGAGAAACCATATAATGCATAACCACCAGCTGGGAACAATGTTCTTAATGAAGCTGTTGATTTAGCGATTTCTGGCATTGCTGCTACCCAAGCAGTTTTGATTCCGCCTTCAATTGCAACTGAATCATACATAAACGGCATATAAATAAAATGGTGTAATCCTGTTGGAATCAGAATTCTTTCTAAGAAAGTATACACCCATACCCCTAAGGCGCCACTGCTAATAATAAATGTTTGAACACCAGCAATTCCATGTTGAACTTGTGGCCAAATAAAGAAGAAAATAACTGCTAATCCAATCATTACGGGAAAACCAATCATCGCCACAAACGAAGAACCTCTAAATACTCCTAACCATTCAGGCAGTTTTGTATCGAAATAACGGTTATGCAACCATACTGCAACACCAGCAACAATCAATGCACCAACCATTCCAGTATCTAACGTTTTAATACTTGCTACACTAGCAAGACCTGTACCACTACCAGCTTCAATTGCGTAATCAATTCCTACAAATGAACCCCAATTGCTTAATAGTGCTGCTAATGCATAATTAAAAGTACAATATAAAACAAATGATTCCATACATGCTCTAGCATTTTGTTTTTTAGCTAGACCAATTGGTAACGAAATAACAAATAATAAGTTGACTTGTCTAAAGATTGTCCATGCTGCTTCTTTTACAACATACCATACTTTAAACCAAGTAGTGTCTGATGCTGCAATACTTCCCATGATGACATCACTTTGGAATACTGTACAAACACCGATGACAATTCCTGAAAAAGCAAATAACAAGACTGGTGTAAACATCGCCCCACCAAATCTTTGAATTTTTTGCATCATATTCTAAACTCTCCTCACTTTTCTAATGTATAGGTCCCTATATGCCTATCTTAACAATAATTAAAAGCGCTTACAATATTTTGAAGGCTGTTTGTACCGATGTTAAGATAATAGCCCATTATCACATTTTAACGTGAAATTTCACAAATAAAAAAGAAGCAAGATTATAAAAATCTTGCTTAATGATCAATTATGATTTTTCTGCCTAATAAACCCGGATAATCCCCTGAGGCAATCTTTTCTAGGTTATCCTGATGAGCAATAAACCATTTATTTTTCTTCTTTAAAATCTTTTTACGCTTTTCTAAAATATCGCCAGTTCCTTTTAATAATAAACAAATAGTTATAAAGCCTTCTTTACTAACCGCTATAGGAGTGTAATGTAAAGTAGCACTATAACATTCAACGATCGTACCTTTCGGAACATAGAAAAGTTCACATTTAGAACTATTATATGTGTCATCTTGCATATCCCATATATGCCCAACTACTAAAATATAATCAGTGACTGCAATAATTGTTTCACTTCCTTGATGATATTCAATTCCACTTAATTCAACATTATCACCGGCGACAATACCTGCAATTATTTCTAAATAACCATAAACACGATGTGACAGCTCAATAATCGAAGACAATTGTTCTACTTCTAAAACGCTAGGAAGATAAAAGTTATCTTGTTTAGCTGCCTGAACAAAGTCTATACAAAATTCAATTGCTTCATCAATATTATTATCAATAACCTTACCATAAGTTCTAAAAGCTTCGTCAGTAATACTTTTGATTGTATATTCAGGATTTAAAGTTTGAATTATTTCTAATGACATCTTACTTACATTGCCTCACTTCAATATCTTTGAGCATATCAATTCTAACTTGATGACGCCCACCTTCATACTCACCAGTTAACCAGGCATCAACAA
>NZ_JAHPYJ010000086.1:0-332 GCF_019041935.1 Erysipelatoclostridium sp. MSK.7.34 | reverse complement strand
AGACATAATACTATGATTAGCTATGAAGAAAGAATAAATAATTACATATTGCCTTATTTTGCTGATTTTGACATATTTTCGATAACCAAAGAAGATATCATAAATTGGCAAAAAGATTTGTTTGAAAAAGGTGTATCGATTAAATACATAAATAAAATTCGACCAGTGCTGCATAATATATTTTCTTATTTATGTGATTATCATGGCTGCGATAATAATCCTGTTACTCATGTTCCTAGGTTGAGGGATAATTCACCGTATGAAGAGATGGATTTTTGGGAGTTTGAAGAATTTAAAAAATTTGCTAAATCAATTGATGATCCACTTTATTA
>NZ_JAHPYJ010000085.1:0-348 GCF_019041935.1 Erysipelatoclostridium sp. MSK.7.34 | reverse complement strand
TAGAACTATAACTCTTATCAAAAGAATTTGGTTCATTAAATGTTTTCCTTCAGTATTTTGTGATACAATTATATTTGATATTGCTATACTTAATCAAAATGATATATTAATCTAGTTAAATCAACATACTTTTTAAATATTTTACTAACATATCTTCTGCTTGTTCAAAGTTTGTATCGATATATTAAATAATACCATTTCGTGATTATATAAATTTATAACAGAGTATTGATACAGTTTACTATCAACTATATGAACTTCTAATAAATCTGTGGGTCATACCTCAGTACATTGTAAGCGCCAAATAAAATAGTGGATAAAAATATAGAACTCTAAGAACTACAATAT
>NZ_JAHPYJ010000084.1:0-355 GCF_019041935.1 Erysipelatoclostridium sp. MSK.7.34 | reverse complement strand
CATCCTGCTCCGCCAAACACCTCAACATATTTTGTAAAATCCTCCTTTGGAAAACATTTTATAATTTCTTTACGTAATAATTTTTTCCACCTATCCATGGAATAAACGAATTCAAACAAACCACCTCCACCAAACACATAAATTATACATTCTAGCCATCATTTAATGTAAAATTGTTTTTTTATAACGGTATGCGTAAAATAAATTTCACTTGCGCAGACATTTTCTCTATAAACTATTCTTTTTCTTATGATAATTACTTCACCACCACTTTTTAAAAGAACTTCCGTTTACCTTTAAAATAAAAACCACGCCTAAAAGACGTGGTTTTCTCTGAGGCTATAAGCCTATGTTG